>JALOTE010000101.1 GCA_025458045.1 Rhizobiaceae bacterium | reverse complement strand
CGGGGCTTGCCGTGCAGATCGCCAGCGTTGCCCTTTAGTCTATATGCGTTGCATCAATTGACTTGGATCAACACCGGCGCCGGACGTTTGCCCGTTAGTCTGCGGGAGGCGGACGACAAGGCACGACTGGTCGCCCGCAGCCGGGAGGGGCTGGACGTGCGACAAACGCTTCGGCGGGTCACGTTGGGTTGCTCATTCCGGATGGTTTCATTCCGGGGAGACTGCCCATGGCGACGCTCGAGTCCTTCTATGACGTGATGAGGCGGCAGGGCATCAGCCGCCGCAACTTCCTCAAGTTCTGTTCGCTGACGGCGGCGTCCCTCGGCCTCGGGCCGGAGTTCGCGCCCACTATCGCCCACGCCATGGAAAACAAGCCGCGCGTTCCGGTGTTGTGGCTGCACGGGCTGGAATGCACCTGCTGCTCGGAAAGCTTCATCCGCTCGGCGCACCCATTGGTGAAGGATGTCGTGCTGTCGATGATCTCGCTCGACTATGACGACACCATCATGGCGGCGGCGGGCGAACAGGCGGAAGCCATCGTCACGGAAATCGTAGAAAACTACAAAGGCCAGTACATCCTCGCCGTCGAGGGCAACCCGCCGCTCAACGAAGACGGCATGTTCTGCATCATTGGCGGCAAGCCGTTCACCGAACAACTGAAATATGCCGCGTCGAACGCCAAGGCGATCATCTCCTGGGGCTCGTGCGCGTCATGGGGCTGCGTGCAGGCGGCCAAACCGAACCCGACGCAAGCGACTCCCGTCCACAAGGTCATCCTCGACAAGCCGATCATCAAGGTGCCGGGCTGCCCGCCGATTGCCGAGGTGATGACCGGCGTCATCACCTACATGCTGACCTTCGACAAGCTGCCGGAACTCGACGCGCAGGGGCGCCCGAAAATGTTCTACTCGCAGCGCATCCACGACAAATGCTACCGGCGCCCGCATTTCGATGCCGGGCAGTTCGTTGAAGCCTTCGACGACGAGGGCGCGCGCAAGGGCTATTGCCTCTATAAGGTGGGCTGCAAAGGTCCGACCACATACAACGCCTGTTCGACAGTCCGCTGGAACGACGGCGTTTCCTTCCCGATCCAGGCCGGGCATGGCTGCATCGGATGCTCGGAAGAGGGGCACTGGGACAAAGGGCCATTCTACGAACGGTTGCAGACCTTGCACCAGTTCGGGGTCGAACAGAATGCCGACCAGGTGGGCGTCGCGGCAGCGGGCGTCGTCGGCACGGCGATCGCCGCGCATGCCGGCCTTTCCGCGCTCAAACGCGCCATGACCAAGCCCGGTCAAACCCAAGCCGGCCAGCCCGCTTCCGGCGATCAGCATTGAGGATCCGTGCATCATGACACTTCAGACCCCCAACGGCTTCTCGCTCGACAATTCCGGCCAGCGCATCGTCGTCGATCCTGTGACGCGCATCGAAGGTCACATGCGCGTTGAAGTGAACGTCGACGCCAACAATGTCATCCGCAACGCTGTCTCGACCGGCACGATGTGGCGTGGCCTCGAAGTGATCCTCAAAGGCCGCGACCCGCGCGACGCCTGGGCCTTCACCGAGCGCATATGCGGCGTGTGCACCGGCACCCATGCGCTCACTTCGGTGCGCGCCGTCGAAAACGCGCTCGACATCCAGATCCCGGAAAACGCCAATATCATCCGCAATATCATGCAACTGACGCTGCAGGTGCATGATCACATCGTGCATTTCTATCACTTGCACGCGCTTGACTGGGTGGATGTGGTTTCGGCCTTGTCGGCCGATCCGAAGGCCACATCGGAATTGGCGCAATCCATTTCCAGCTGGGGCATGTCGTCGCCCGGCTATTATCGCGACTTGCAGAACCGCCTGAAGAAGTTTGTCGAGTCCGGCCAGCTTGGCCCGTTCAAGAACGGTTACTGGGGCCATCCCGGCTACAAGCTGCCGCCCGAAGCCAACCTGATGGCTGTCGCGCACTATCTCGAAGCGCTCGATTTCCAGAAGGACATCGTGAAGATCCACGCCGTGTTCGGCGGCAAGAATCCGCATCCGAACTGGCTGGTCGGCGGCGTGCCGAACCCGATCAACATGGATTCAGTCGGCGCGGCGGCCTGCATCAACATGGAGCGGCTGAATCTCGTCGACGGCATCATCGCCCGCTGCATCGAGTTCACCGACAATGTCTATCTGCCGGACCTGATGGCCATCGCCTCGTTCTACAAGGATTGGCTGCATGGCGGCGGCCTGTCGTCGAAATCCGTCCTGTCCTATGGCGACATCCCGGACCGGGCAAATGACTATTCGGCCTCCAGTCTCCTTTTGCCGCGCGGCGCCATCATCAATGGCAACCTCAATGAAGTGTTCGAGGTCGATCTGACAGCGCAGGATGAGATCCAGGAATTCGTCTCCCATTCCTGGTACAAATATGCCGACGAGACCAAGGGCTTGCACCCCTATGACGGCGTGACGGAGGCCAATTACCAGCTTGGCCCCAACGCCAAGGGCACCCGCACCCACATCGAGCAAATTGACGAGGGCGCGAAATATTCCTGGATCAAATCCCCGCGCTGGAAGGGCCATGCCATGGAGGTCGGGCCGCTTGCCCGCTTCGTCATCGGCTATGTGCAGAACAAGCCGGAGTTCAAGGAACCGGTCGATGCGGCGCTGCGGCAATTGGGCGTCCCGCTGACCGCCCTGTTCTCGACGCTCGGACGCACCGCGGCGCGCGGCCTCGAATGCCAATGGGCGGCGCGCGAGTTGCAACGCCAGTTCGGCAGACTCGTCGCCAACATCAAGGCCGGTGACACCACAACCGCAAACATGGCGAAATGGACGCCCGACACCTGGCCGACCTCGGTGCGCGGTGTCGGTTTCACGGAAGCCCCGCGCGGCGCGCTCGGCCATTGGGTGAAGATCGAGAATGGCAAGATCGACAGCTACCAGTGCATTGTGCCGACCACGTGGAACGGCGGCCCGCGCGACAATGAAGGCAATATCGGCGCCTTCGAGGCCGCGTTGCTCGACACGCCCGTGGCGGACCCGAAGCAGCCGTTGGAAATCCTGCGGACGCTGCATTCCTTCGACCCGTGCCTTGCCTGCTCGACCCACGTCCTGTCGGACAAGGGCGAGGAACTGACGACCGTGACCGTGCGCTGAGGGGGCTGCCATGAGCGACACCCCCCACCAACGCTACGACTACACGGAAGTCATCAATCCTGAGGGCGTCAAACAGACGGCGGTCTATGTCTATGAGGCGCCCGTGCGCATCTGGCATTGGATCACCGTCATCGCCATCGTCGTGCTGTGCGTGACCGGCTATCTCATCGGGCAGCCCTTGCCGTCGCTGTCGGGCGAGGCGTCATCGCATTTCATGATGGGTTACATCCGCTTCATCCACTTCGCGGCCGGGCTCATATTGTCGGCCGCCTTTTTCGGCCGCATCTATTGGGCCTTCGTCGGCAATCACCACGCGCGGCAGATCTTCGTGCTGCCGGTGTGGAGCGGCGCCTGGTGGAAGGAAGTGCTGTACGAGATCCGCTGGTATCTGTTCCTTGCGCGCGAGCCGAAAATGTATCTTGGCCACAACCCGCTGGCGCAGATGACGATGTTCTTCGCCTTCGTCCTGCCGACGGCGTTGATGGTCTTCACCGGCCTCGCACTCTATGCCGAAGGGCTGGGCATGGATCACTGGATGTACCGCGTCACCGAATGGGCGCTCGCGATTTTCGGTTCCTCGATCTTCATCCACACCGTGCACCGCATCGGCATGTGGGTCATCATCCTGTTTTCGATGACGCACATCTATGTCGCCTTCCGTGAGGACATCATGAGCCGCCAATCGATCATCTCGACCATGGTCTCCGGCTGGCGCATGTTCAAAGATGGCGGGAACGGCAAATGAGCGCGAATGCGGTGGAGGGCCGCGTTCTCATTCTCGGCGTCGGCAATATCCTGTGGGCGGACGAGGGCTTCGGCGTGCGCTGCGTGGAAGCCTTGGGCGACCGTTTCGCGTTTCCGCCCAATGTCACGCTTCTGGATGGCGGCACGCAAGGGTTGCTGCTGATCGACCCGATGCGGGAAGCCACGCACGCGATCATTTTCGATGCGGTGGATTTCGGCGGCGCGCCGGGCGAATTGTCCGTGGTGCGCGACGAGGCGATCCCCGCTTTTGTCGGCGCGCGCGCCATGAGCCTGCATCAGACGGGGATGGTGGACGTGATGGCGCTGTCGCGCCTGCTGGGTTGGCAGCCCGATGCGCTGACCCTGATCGGCGTGCAGCCCGTGCTGCTTGAAGACTATGGCGGCAGCCTCACGCAAGAGGTGCGCGCGCAAATCAACCCGGCACTCGATGCCGCACTGAGCGAACTGGCACGCTGGGGTGTGGCCCACGCGGCACGGCCGGCCTTCGGCGAGGATGCCGACATCGTCACGCCCGCCTTGGCGCTGCATCTCTATGAGGGCGGACGCCCGAGTGCCGAAGCCGCCTGCCGCATGGGTGACGAGCGCGTGCTCGCGCAAGGCGGGCTCAATGGCGGGAGGGCCGCCTGATGTGCCTCGGCGTCCCGATGCAAGTGATCTCGGTTGACGATCTGATGGCGCGATGCGTTGCCGATGGTCAGTTGCGCGATGTCCGGCTGGCGCTTGTTGGCGGCGAAGTGAGACCGGGCGGCCATTTGCTCGTTCATGCCGACACGGCGATCCGCCAGCTTGATGCGGACGAAGCCGAACTCATCTCGAATGCGCTGCGCGCGGTGCTCGCGGCCTCGTCGGGCGCATCGTTCGATCACCTCATCGCCGATCTGGTTGATCGGGAACCGCCGCTGCCCGACCATTTGCTTGCACTTGTCAACGCCGGAGGGACCGCCGCATGACACCGCTTGAATCGCTGATCGAACTCTCCGGCCGTCCCGTGCTTGACGAAATGGCCGCACGCGCCTTCATCGCCGACCCGGGCCGGAAGGTGCTTGTCTTTTCAGGCGTCGAAAAGAAGCGTCCCGAGGCGCAGGACATCGCCGTCATCCTGCGGGAGGTCTGGCGCGCATGGCACGGGTCGTTCGAAATCGCCGTGCTGTCCGGCAAGGCCGAGGATCGCATCAAGACGCAGTTCGGCGTCATCGTGCTGCCGAGCCTGGTGCTCATCAACGACGGGCCGCACCGCGTCCTGCCACGCGTGCAAGACTGGCCGGTCTATGGCGAGGCGTTCCGAGCGTCGTTCGGACCGCCGCCTTTGCTCGCTGCGGAGTGATTTGCGCGCATCCACACACACCATGACTGGCATTGGAGGGAAACAATGAGCCACGATCACCACGAAGCAACCGGCCCTATGGATGGCGGCTTCGCCCGCCCCAACCCGATGCTTTGGCTCAACGAGGAACAGGCGACAGGCGTTTTCCTCAATCCTTCCGCCGACGGCCTGTCGCTGATCGGCGTGCCCGAACCTATGCGCCGCAAACGGATCATGATCGACGCGAATGCCGAAGCGACGCCGTTCCTGCGCCGCACGCTGGCCGCCATCCGCGACGCCTTGTCTGCGGCGGCGGCAGATGGGCGGGGTGCCGCGTTCAACATCGCGGGCATGACTGCCGACGAGCGGGCGATGCTGCTCGATGCGCTGGGTGATGGCGATGTGTCGGCCGTCGCCGGTGACGATCCGCTCTGGCAGGCGACTGAAACCGCGCTGACGGGCGTCTGGCATGTGCGCGGCACGAATGCCGCCGGTGCGATCATCCGGCAGTTCATCGAGGTCGCGCCGGTGCCCGGATGTGTCGGCGAAGTGGTGCGGATGCTCGGGCGGCACATGCCGAACCTGCCGGCGGTGCCGCCGCAAGGCGTGATGAACGCGTTGCCCGTGCTGGCCGAGATCGCCGAACGCGCCGATGGCTGGGCGCCGGGAACCCCCAACCATGTGATCAATTTTACGCTGCTGCCGATGACTCCGGAGGACATGGATTTCCTGATGGGCGCGCTTGGCCGCATCCCGCTGACGATCGTGTCCGGCGGCTATGGCACGTCGCGCATCATCGGGACGGCGGTGCGCAATGTGTTCGGCGTGCAGTATCTGAACTCGACCGGGCAGGTGATCCTCGACACGATCGAGGTCGGCGACGTGCCAGCCTCCGCGCTGGCCGCGCGTGAGGATTTCGAGGATTCCGCGCAGCGTCTCGGGGAGATCATGGAGGCCTATCTGTGACCGGCCTCTTTGAAGGAAGCTATTTGGGTGACAAGAGCCGGCTGGCAGGAGACGCCAAGCTCGAGTGCGGCATTTGCTGGCATGTGTATGATCCGGAAAAAGGCGATGCGGCGGCCCAGATCCCGTCGAGCACTCCCTTCTCCGCTTTGCCGGACGATTGGGTATGCCCGTCCTGCACGGCGCCAAAAACCAAGTTCATGGTGATGGCGGATGAGCCCAGCGAAACGGCTGACCCGCTGGATGCGGCCTCGGCAGTCAACGTCGCGTATCGTTCGGCCGACAAGCGGATGAAGGGCCTGCCGGTCCACAATCCGGCGTTGTCGGTTGAAAGTCTCGGTTTCCGCCGCATGGCGGGTGCATCCGCCGGCATCGCGATCACGCCTTGGATGATGAGCATCGTCTGCGTTCCGGACGCGCCGTCGGGCATGGTCGGCGACCATGTCGAGCGCGCTTTCCCGGCGGGCTCCATCACCATGACGGTTGCGCGATTGGAGACGGAAGAAGGACAGCCTGCGGTCATGGTCGAAACCTGTTCGCTGTTTTCGCCCATGGCCGAGTTTTCCGGCATGGACGCGGCACGTGTCGCCGCGCAGGCCGTGCTTGGCGCGCTTTTTTCATCGCCCGAAACCGAAGGTGCCGGGGACCAGGCGGGCGAGGACGTACGCTCGACTGCCATGCCCGCAGCCCGTCCAGACATGAACCGGCGCGCATTCCTTACGGGGCGGAGCGTGGGATGAACGCGCCTGTCGCCACGCGCCACCTGTCGATCCGCCTGACGGATGATGGTGAGCGTTTCACGACGGTCCGGCTCACGCGGCGGGTGGTTGATGTCACGCGGGCGCTGCCTGGCCGGCCCGCTGGAGCCGCACCGGACATCCTTGCGGCGCTGCTGCCTGTTTGCGGCATGGCGCATCGCGCAGCAGCGCTTGGCGCGCTTGAAGCGCAAGGCATTGTTTGCGGTTATGACCGGCGTCATCTTTCGATGGCCGTTGCTGCCGAGCGCGCGGCAAACGGCATCTGGCGGCTCGGGTTCGATGGCGCGGCGGCGCTGGGGCTGGGTCCACGCGCGCGCGCCGTCGCCATCGCGCGCAGTGCGGCACGCGGCGTTGCCAGCCGGTCCGTCCCAATCACGGACGCCATAGGAAGTCTCGAAGACGCCCACGCGATGGTCTCGGACATCACCGTCGCGCTTGCCGGAAACGTCGCGCGGATGGATGGGCGCATCCAGCGCTTCATGGCGCGCGCTGCCGATGATCCTGCGGTTGCCACCGACCTGTTGGCTGGGCTTTCGGCGGGCATCGTCGATCCGGAGCGCCATTGCGGGACAGGCGGCAAGGTCGAGACGTCGCGCGGGGCGCTTGCGCATTGCTGCTTGATTGAAAACGGCATGGTTCGCAGCTGGACGATCGAGACACCGACCGACCACATGACTGCGCATGGCGGTGTGTTGCACGGCATGCTCACCGGTTTGGAACATGGCGGCCAACCGCTGGAAACGGCGCGGATGGTGGTTGCGCTCGTCGATCCTTGCGAGGGGGTCGACATCGTGATCGACCGGGAGGCGGGCGATGCATGAGGTGTCGCTGTGCGAAGGGATCGTGTCGATCGTCCTTGCTGCGGCGAGGGCGAACGATTTCGTGCGCGCCAAGGCCATCCGGCTTGAAATCGGCCCGCTCAGCCATGTCGATGAACGCGCCTTGCGCTTTGCCTTTCCTTCAGTTGCGCATGGCACGCCAGCCGAAGGGGCCGAATTGATCATCGAGGTTCCTCCGGCCACCGCCTTTTGTGCCGATTGCGGCGAAACGGTCACCATCACGGAACGCGGCGGCGATTGCCCGTCCTGCGGCGGAGGCAAGCTGCTGGTGCAAAGCGGCGGCGAAATGCGTGTCAAGGATCTGGAGGTAGCCTGATGTGCACTGTGTGCGGATGCGGAACGGGCGACGTGCGGATCGAAGGGCAGGTGGCGGGCACCCATCGGCATGGCCATGATCATGTCCACCGCCATGCCGACGGAACGGTTCACGACCACAGTCACTCGCATGATCACTTGCACGATCACATGCACGATCACTTGCACGATCACTCGCATGGCCATGCTCACGATCACCACCATTCCCACGACGTCCACCATTCCCACGATCACGGCCATTCCCATGACGGCCCCGCCGTCCGGCATGACATGCCGACGCGGCTTATCGCGGTCGAACAGGACATCCTGTCGCGCAATGATGCGCTGGCTGCCGAGAATCGGGCGCTTCTCGCATCCCGCGGCATCCTTGCCCTGAACCTCGTCTCCAGTCCCGGCTCAGGCAAGACGACACTCTTGGTCGAGACCTTGAAACTCCTGACAGGACGGCTGCCGGTCGCCGTCATCGAGGGCGATCAGGAAACCTCCAACGATGCCGACCGCATCCGCGCCACGGGCGCGCCTGCGATCCAGGTGAACACCGGCAAGGGCTGCCATCTCGACGCAGCGATGATCGCACATGCGGCATCGCATCTGGCGCTGCCGGAGAATGGCGTGTTGTTCATCGAGAATGTCGGAAATCTCGTCTGCCCCGCCGGATTCGATCTGGGTGAAGCCCACAAGGTCGTCGTTTGTTCTGTGACGGAAGGCGAAGACAAGCCTCTGAAATATCCCAACATGTATGCCGCTTCCGATCTGATGGTGGTCACCAAGACCGATCTCGCGCCGCATTGCGATGTCGATGTCGATGCGTTGATTGCCAATGCGCGGCGGATCAATCCGAAGATCGGCGCGCTGAAACTCTCGACGCGCACCGGGGAGGGCATGGACGCCTGGCTCGCCTGGCTTGAGGCGGCGCGCGCCATGCGGGCGGTCGCCGGATGACACGCCGGAACACCCTTGCCCTGGCGAGTGACGCGGCGCCGACGGCGTTGCGCATCCGCGTGCGCGGCGTTGTGCAGGGCGTGGGCTTCCGGCCTTTCGTCCATCGGCTCGCGCTGGAGTTGGGGCTTGCGGGAAGCGTCGCCAATGATGGCGAAGGCGTTGACATCGTGATCGGCGGCACATGTGCACAGCGCTTCCTTGAGCGGCTGAAAAGCACGCCCCCGCCCTTGGCCCGCATCGAAACCGTCAGCGTCGAGCCATGGGACGGCCGGCTGCCTGGACCGGGCTTCACGATCAGGCAAACGCAAGAGGGAACCGCGAGCGGCGCGCTCATTCCCGCCGACATCGCGCCATGTGCGGCGTGTCTTGCCGAGTTCTGTGACCCGCGCAACCGCCGCTTTGGCTATGTGTTCACCAGTTGCACCGATTGCGGCCCGCGCTACACCATCACCCGCGCCCTGCCATTTGATCGCGAACGCACGGCGATGGCGGCGTTCCCCATGTGCGAAGCCTGCGACGCCGAATATCGCGACCCAACCTCACGGCGCTTCCATTCGCAGACCAATTGCTGCGCCTCATGCGGCCCGCGCCTGTCTCATTCGGTCGCCGATGTCGCCGCGGTCCTTGCGCAAGGCGGAATCGTCGCGCTGAAGGGCTTGGGCGGCTTTCATCTGGCTTGCGATGCAACAGATGCCACCGCTGTGGCGCAGCTTCGGGCGCGCAAGCGGCGCGACGCCAAGCCGCTTGCCGTGATGGCGCGTGATGCCGCCCAAGCGCGCAGGCTTGCAACCATCCGCGATGCCGAAATGGCGTTTCTTGAGAGCCGAGAACGGCCGATCCTGATCGCACCGTCACGGCCGGGCAATGGAGTTGCGCCCGATGTCTCAGCCGGACTGTCGACGCTTGGCGTCATGCTCCCGTCGACCCTGCTGCAGCAGGCGGTGGTCGATGCGCTTTGCGGCCGCCCCATGGTGATGACCAGCGGCAATCTGTCCGGAGAGCCGGTCATCACCGACAATGCCGAAGCCGTGGAGGCGCTCGGCCGCATTGCCGATCTGGTGGTCACCCATGACCGGATGATCGAAGCGCGGGCCGATGACAGCGTGATCCGCATCCTCAACGGCGCGCCCGCGCGCATCCGCCGGGCGCGCGGCATCGCGCCCGCCGCGATCCGGCTTGGGTCCGGCGGACCGGACGTCCTGGCGTTTGGCGGACACTTGAAGGTTGCCGCCTGCCTTGCGACTGGACGCGACGCCTTCCTGTCACCGC
>JALOTE010000100.1 GCA_025458045.1 Rhizobiaceae bacterium | reverse complement strand
TGCATCGACACGCCTGCCAGCATCAGTTCGCGGCGGCGGCGGCGCTGCCACAGCGTCTCGACCTCGGCCAGTTCGGCGCGCGTGTTGACACCAATCAGCAACGACGCGTCAATTTCCATCGCCTCGACCGCCAAGTTGCGTCCGGCGGCAATCGCGACAATGTCAGTCAAATAATACTCGCCCTTGGCATTGGCGTTGCCGACCGCCTCGATCAGGCTGAGGGCCCTGCTCCCGTCAATGGCCATCAGCCCGCCATTGCAGAAATTGATCCGCTTTTCCTCCGGCGAAGCGTCCTTGTCTTCGCGGATGGCGACAAGCCGACCGTTCCGTTCGATCAGCCGTCCATATCCCGCCGGGTTGTCCGTGCGGAACCCCATCACGACAACAGCCGCCCCGCCGGCCAGCCGCCCGCGTGCAAGGGCCAGCGCTTCCGGCGTGATCAGCGGCGTGTCGCCAAACAGCACAAGCACATCATCATGGCCGCGCGTCAGCGCCGCGCGGGCACACAACACGGCATGCGCGGTGCCAAGCCGTTCGGTCTGCTCATAGGTCTCAACGGATGGCGCAACAGTCGCGGCGCTGGCCCGCACCGCATCGGCATCGCGGCCAACAACCAGCGCCACATCACCGGTGCCCGCCGCGACGGCGGCTTTCACAACATGGCCGACCAAGGACAGCCCTGCCACCTCATGCAGCACCTTGGAGCGTGTCGACTTCATCCGGGTGCCCTCACCTGCGGCAAGGATGATCGTCAGGCAGGTGCGCCCTGTTGAATCCATCGTCATGGGGGAGGACGTTTCTATATTCATGGTGCGGTTCCAACAGAATTGCGCCAGAAGGCGCCGATGATTGCGCGACTCAATGGTTTGAACGTGGTTCCGCTCCGTCGTAGCGCGCTTGAAACAAAACTTCACGGGGTGGCGGCATGACCGGCGCTGGACGTTCGAACGGCGGCCTGCCGCCAAGGCTTGCCCCTTGGGCGGCGTTTCTGGCTGCACCATTGTTCTTTTCAACCAATCTCGTGTTCGGACGCAGCCTTGCCGACGACATCGACCCGTTCCTCCTGGCGCTCATCCGCTGGCTTTGCGTCGCGATCCTGCTCACACCGTTCGTGCTGCGCGAGGCGGTGACGGCAAGGACCGTGCTCATGGCCCACCCGGCCCGGATTCTGGCGCTGGGCTTTCTCGGCATGTGGATGGCGGGCGCAATCGTCTATCTCGCCTTGCACCATACGAGCGCGATCAACGCCAATCTCATCTACACGACATCGCCCCTGATGATCATAGTCATCGAGGCGGTTCTGTTCGGCCGCAAGACGGCGGTGAAGGAAATGCTCGGTGTTGCTTTGGCGTTCACCGGCGTTGCCATCATCATCCTGCGCGGAGACGTGTCGGCACTGGCAACGTTGTCATTCAACCCCGGTGATGTGCTGATCGCGCTCGCCGCGCTCTCCTGGGCCGCCTATTCCGTCCTGCAGCGGGAACCCGGCGTCAAGCGGCTGTCCAATCTGGCGCTGTTCGGGGTCATCGCATGGGCGGGCGTGTTGACATTGCTGCCTGCCGTCCCGGTGCTCGCCATCACAGGGCGCCTCGAATTGCCGCAGGCCGACGCGTGGAGCCGGATCGCCGGACTGGTGTTCCTGTCTTCGCTGGCCGCCTTCAGCCTGTTCCAGTTCGCGGTGCGGCACCTCGGGGCGTCCACCGCCGGGCTGTCGCTCTACCTCATGCCCGTGTTCGGCGTGGCGTTGGCATGGATGATGCTGGGCGAGCGCCTTGAGGGCTTCCATGTCGCGGGCATTGCCGCAGTCGTTGCGGGCATCGCGCTTGCCACGATCCGCACGCGCTCCGCTTGAACTGGCGAGGCGTCAGCCGAGACGGCCAAGCGCGGGAAATGTCTCCAGCAGCCAGAATGACGCCGTCTGCACACCGCCAGTGATGAAGAACACGCCCGCCAGCACCAGCAGACCGCCGATCGCCTTCTCGACCCGGCCAAGCTGCGACCGGAAACCACCGGCGAAACGCATGAAGGCATCAGAGAAGAACGCCGCCGCTATGAAGGGCAACCCCAACCCCGCCGAATAGAAGGCGAGAAGCGCCGCCCCCTGCCCGACGGTGTCCTGCGCGCCCGCGACCGTCAGGATTGGCCCCAGAACCGGTCCGATGCAGGGCGTCCAGCCGAAAGCGAAAGCCAGACCCATCACATAGGCGGCAAGCGGCCCGCCACCCTTGGCGTCAAAGCGCGCCTCGCGCGACAGCAGCCCGATCCGGATGACGCCCAGAAAATTCAATCCCATCAGGATGATCGCCAGACCGGCGACAATGCCAAGCTCGGTCTGCCAGGCTCTGAGAAACTGTCCGACCTGCGAAGCCCCTGCGCCAAGCGCGACGAACACGGTGGAGAAGCCGGCGACGAACAACAGCGCCGCGCCGAGCAGCTTCTTCCGCTGATCCGACGCGGTGGCCCCGGTGCGGAAATCCTCGACCGACACGCCGGCCATGTAGCACAGATAGGCCGGCACAAGCGGCAGCACACAGGGCGAAAGGAACGACAGGGCACCTGCGCCAATCGCCGTGAGAATACCGATGTCCATCCTGTCCTTCCAGCAAACCACGGGCGCGACGCGTCACGCGCATTGCCGCGCTGCCCTTCGGCTCTAGGCAATCGCACGCACAAGTTCCACTCACACTGCGTTGAATGCGGCGCGACGCTGTGTGCGACACTGCGGACCTCAAAAACTGGCGGGGCTTGCCGAAAACAGGTTGACCATGGCCGGAGCCACGATTATGGGTCACGCCGCTTCGGGTCGCCATGCGTCCTCTGGAGCGCGTAGCTCAGCCGGTAGAGCAACTGACTTTTAATCAGTAGGTCCTGGGTTCGAATCCCAGCGCGCTCACCAACACTTTCAAAGCATTTTCGGTGATGTTTCCCGTCCGGCCATGCCGCGCTAGGGGCAGAAAGCCAGTCCATTCCACGCCTGGGGCCAGTGCGGTGTGCGGTTCATGCCGCTTGCGCTGACGTCCAACGTGCTCAAAGTGCCGACAGATTGCCAATTGCATTGGCGCCCCCCCAAATGGGGGTGGCGTGGGCGTCGCAAATCGTCGATTGGCGCTGTCGCGTGGGACGTTGAGAGCGAATTCATTCAGCTTCTTTTGGGCCGCGCCAGCGGTCGGGTCGGAGTGCGCAGACCCGGCCCGGCCGCTGATCATTTTCGACTTCCGGCGTGCTGCCTCCCTTTGCTTGCGACTCCGGCTTGCTGCCCTTTCGCCCCGCTGCCCCATCCCGCGGCGCTCCATGTGCCTCCTGTCGGCCTGACGCCCGCGGCACTTTGCGTCGGGATTGTCGAGGCGTTGTCGCATTTGGCGCTTCGCCTGCCAGCCGTGGCGCGGCAACAGTGCCCGAATGGACAGCTTTGATTTCATTGTCGTCGGTGCCGGTTCGGCGGGTTGCGTGCTGGCAAACCGGCTGAGCGAGAATGGCCGCCACACGGTTCTGCTGCTGGAAGCGGGTGGCAGCGACCAGAAATTGTTCGTCCAGATGCCGCTCGGCTACGGCAAGACGTTCTACAATCCTGCCGTCAACTGGATGTATGCCGCCGAAGCGGATGCGGGCCTGAACGGCCAGCGGGACCACTGGCCGCGCGGGAAGCTGCTGGGCGGCTCATCCTCGATCAATGCGATGGTGTGGATCAGGGGTCATCCGGATGATTATCAGGACTGGTTGAAGGACGGCAATCCGGGCTGGGGCTGGAGCGACGTGCTGCCTGCCTACAAGGCGATGGAACACAATGAGGCTGGCGCGGATGAGTGGCGTGGCCAAGGCGGCCCGCTCAACATCACAGACACATCCGCCAAGGTTCACCCGCTGACCCGCGCCTATGTCCAGGCCTGCAATGCGGCGGGCCTCGCCTTCAACCCGGATTTCAATGGCGCGACCCAGGAGGGTGTCGGCACCTATCAACTCACAGCGAAAGAAGGCCTGCGCATGAGCGCGGCGAAGGCGTTCCTGCGCCCGGCCATGCGGCGGTCCAATCTGGCGGTCGAGATCCGGGCCCATGTCACCCGGGTGCTGTTCGATGGCCGCCGCGTCACCGGGGTCACCTATCGCCAGAACGGCGATGACAAGTCCGCGCTGGCGCGGCGCGAAGTGATCCTTGCCGGCGGCGCGATCAACTCGCCGCAACTCTTGCAACTGTCCGGCATCGGGCCGGGCGAGCTATTGCAACGCCATGGCATCGCGCCCGTATGCGTGAACGGGAATGTCGGGGCAAACATGCAGGATCATCTCGGCCTCAACTACACGTGGCGGATGAAGACGCCGACCATGAATGACGCGTTGCGTCCATGGTGGGGCAAGCTGAGGGCCGGGCTGCAATGGGTTCTGTTTCGCTCAGGCCCGCTCAGCCTGTCGATCAACCATGGCGGCGGGTTCTTCCGCACCGATCCAGCCCTGCCGCGGCCGAACATGCAGCTTTACATGCAGGCCTTTTCCACGCTGCTGCCAAAAGCGGGCGAACGGCCGATCCTTGATCCTGATCCGTTTTCCGGCATGTCGATCGGGCTGTCCAACTGCCGGCCGACATCGCGCGGGTTCATCGAAATCGCCTCGCCCGACCCGTTTGAGCATCCCCGCATCATGCCGAACGCCTACGGGACGCAGCTTGATGTCGACGAGATGCTGGCCGCAGTGAAAATGCTGCGCCGCATCGCGGCACAGGAGCCGCTCGCCGCGCTCATCGCAGAGGAATTGCGGCCGGGGCCGTCCGTCCAATCCGACGAGGCGTTGATCCAGGATTTCAGGCAGCGCTCCGGCACGGTCTACCACCCGTCCTGCACCTGCCGCATGGGCCCAGACCCGGCGACGGCCGTGGTGGATCCGCGCCTGCGCGTCCACGGGGTGGACGGGCTCAGGGTGATTGACGCATCGGCCTTTCCGTCGCTCATTGGCGGCAACACCAACGCGCCTGCGATGCTGATGGGGTGGAAGGGCGCGGAGATGGTTTTGGAGGATGCGAGATGAGGCCCTCCCCAACCCCTCCCGCAAGGGGAGGGGCTTTCATCTCGGCGCTTCTCGTTGTCTGCTTGAAGCGGAACGCAAGCCCCTCCCCTTGCGGGAGGGGTTGGGGAGGGGCTGCCGAAGGCCAGGCATAGGGGGTTCAAAGACACATGCGCATCGCCACCATCGAAACCTTCGTCGTCGGCAATCCGCCGCCGCATTATGGCGGGCGCTACTTCCTGTTCGTCAAACTCACCTCGCATGACCGCATCACCGGCTGGGGCGAATGCTATTCGGCGGGTTTCGATCCGCATCTGACGGCAAAGCTGATCGAGGACTTGGGCGGGCGCTATCTCATCGGGCGTGACCCGCATGACACGGAAACCTTCTTCAGGCTTTGCCACGGATCAGGCTTTTCGCAGCGGCCTGATCCCACCGTCATGGGCGCGTTCTCCGCGCTCGAAATGGCCTGCTGGGACATTGTCGGCAAGGCGGCGGGCAAGCCGGTGCACAAGCTGATCGGCGGCGCGGTGCGCGAGCGGCTGCGCGTCTACACCTACCTCTATCCGCATTTCGACAACGAAGCCGAGGCTAGCGTCTATCCAGCCGAGCTGTCCGGCAAGAATGTCTACAACGACCCGGACCTCGCCGCCGAAAGCGCGGTCAAGTGGGTGGAGGAAGGCTTCACCGGCATCAAGTTCGACCCGGCAGGTCCCTACACGCCGTTTGACGGCCACCAGCCGCGCCTGATCGACATCGAGCTCTCGGCCGCCATGTGCAAGGCGGTGCGGGAAGCTGTCGGCACGCGGGCCGACATCCTGTTTGGCACTCATGGCCAGTTCACGCCGTCAGGTGCGGCGCGCATGGCGCGCGCGCTCGAACCGTATGATCCGCTGTGGTTTGAGGAACCTGTGCCGCCGGACGCACCGGAGGCGATGGCCGAGATCTCCCGGAAAACCTCTATTCCCGTCGCGGCCGGCGAGCGCCTGACGACCCTTTGGGAATTCGGCCGCCTGCTGGAATTGCGCGCGGCGAACATTCTGCAACCCAATTCAGGCCGCTCGGGCGGCATATTGCAGACGCGCAAGATCGCGGCATTGGCCGAATATCACCATGCGCAGATCGCGCCGCATTGCTATTGCGGGCCGATTGTTGCCGCCGCCAATGCGCAGATTGCCGCCGCCTCGCCCAATTTCCTCATTCTTGAGGCGATCCGCCGCTTTGACGGATTCCACGCTCGGATTTTGAAAAAGCCGCTTGTCATCGAGGACGGGCATCTGGTGCTGTCCAAAGAACCGGGCCTCGGCGTGGAGGTGGACGAGGATGTGGCGCGCGCCCACCCTTGGACGGGGCGGCATTTGCATCTGGAGATGACGAATGTGCCGGTGTGAGCGAGTGGCGAGTTGCGAGAAGCGAGAAGCGAGTAGCGAGTAGCGAGTAGCGAGTAGCGAGTAGCGACGATACAAAGATAAATTCTCTGCGGGTCACAATAAAATAATCCTATCTACACTCTATTATTAGTTTGCTATTCGCAATTCGCAATTCGCAATTCACTACTCACTACTCACTACTCACTACTCGCTCCCACCAAATGCGCGATCGCGTTGGCATAATAGCGCGTCACAGGCTCCTGTCCCGCTGCCACATGGAACCGCCCTGCCCGCTCGTCCACGATACGGCGCAGAAGCAGCATGCGGAGGCCCGCCGTCACCGCATAATCCCGGTCGGCGCGCGGCACATGGACATAGGCGCCATTTCCTTCCAGTTGCGCCATCAGGCTGAACACGCCGGCCTTGAGTTCCAGTTCGTCCAGCCCGTCCGGGGCCGCAAGAAGCGCGGTCGCCGCCAGTGAGACGGGCAGCGCCGGAACATGACGGCCGACTTCCGCCATCAGCCGCTCGGCAAGTGTTTCCACCAACGCGTTTCGCTCGGCCTCCTCCAGCCGGTCCGGCGCGGCCACTTTCGCTTCATCGAAAAAGGCCGCAAGCGAAACGGGCGTGCCGAAGCTGACGGCGGCATAGCCGAAGCGGTGCCAGCGGCCACGCAATCGCAAGGACAGGTTGTGGCCAAGGAAGGCAAGCGTGTTCCAGGCCGTCTTGACTGGAGACACGCGCGGCGGCTTTTGACCGGTCTGCTTGGCGGCATGTTCGGCGATCAGCGTGCGATCCTCCAGCACGCGGTCATAATTGAGGCCAACAGGCACAAACACGACATCGCGCCCGCCGGCCTTCCATGCGGCGACGATATAGGCAAGCAGCCCAAGCTTGGCGGGCTTCAGCAGCCCGTCGCGCGACAGGCCGCCTTCCGGGAACATGGCCTGCGGCACGCCGGCTTCCGTCGCCATCTGCACATAGCGGGCCAGCACCTTGCGATAGAGCCCGCCACGCGAATTGCGGCGGATGAAATAGGCCCCCATGAGCCTGATCAATTGCTGCAATCCAGCGATGCGCGCCCATTCCCCCACCGCATAGGAGAGCGCGGTCGAAGTGGAGGCGAGATAGGTGACCAGCACATAATCCATGTTTGATCGGTGGTTCATGACGAATACGACGGACGACTCCGGGTCCACCTTTTCAAGCGCGGCTGAATCCGCATAGCCCAACCGCACCCGGTAAAGCGCGGTCGCAAGCCATTTCGCCAGCCGCGCGCCGATGCGGAAATAGGCGTAGGCATTGAAGGCCGGCACGATTTCGCGCGCATACTTGCGGGCCTGATCGAGCGCGACAGCCATCGGCACGTTCTCCTCGCGCGCATGATCCTCGGCGGCATTGATCACCGCCGGATCATGCGCGAGCCGGTCGATGAGCACGGCGCGCTTGGTCATGCGGAAAGGCTGGATTTTCAAAGGAAGCCGCTGGTTCAACTCGTCGATGACGGCATTGACCTTGCGGCGGACAAGCCAGCGCACCGTCGGCGTCAAAATGCGGTCGATGAAGCCGACCAGCGCCAGCAAAGCGACGCAGATAAACAGCCAGAACGGAACCGCGACATCGGTCATGCACTCCCCCGATCTTTACGCTAGAGCCGAATGCGCCCTATGTCCAAGGGTGTGGCGCCGCAGGCGCAAGGTTCCGGGGATCGTCGTGGCTCTCAATCTGGAAGAAACGGGTGCGGCATGGCTGAGCGAGATCGAGGGCGCGCCTGATCTCTTGGGCTTGCACGCCGTGCTGGACCGGGTTTTCGGCCTGTTCGGCATCCAGGTCTATCGGTATCATGTGATCGCGGAGGGACTTCGCAACCTTCGGTTCCTTGACAGCATGAAACTGTCGACGGTCCCTGCCGAATGGGTCCAGCGCTACGCGCTGTCAGACTTCTTCCTCGTTGACCCGGTCATCGAGCATGCACAGAACTCGACGCGGCCTGTGCGGTGGTCGGAGATCGAAAGTCAGGACAGCCTGTCGGAGAAGCAACGCCAATATTTCAGGGAGGTTCGGCAGTTCGGCTTCAGCGATGGCTGGGGCGTTCCCGTGTTCGGGCCGGCGCAGATTGTCGGCTATTTCGGCGTCGGGCGGATGAGCGGCCCGCTCGATCTGTCGGAAACCGAGTTGCTGGCACTCCAAGCCTTGTGCGAACGCGCGCATCTGCGGATGTTTGATTTGAATTTGGGGGAAAGGACCCGGTCAACGCTCTCGAAGCGCGAGATCGAAATCCTGGAGTGGGTGTCCGTCAGCAAATCCAATGACGTCATCGCGACCATCCTCGGCATTTCACGCCACACTGTCGACACGCATGTGCGTCGCATCTTCTCCAAGCTGGAGGCGACCAACCGGACAGAGGCCGTGCTCGCCGGTTTTCAATCGGGTGCGCTCACATTGGCGCGCTACCGCACGATGCGGGGGCTTTCGCGACGGGACGTGGCGTGACCGCGTGACACGCACCCAAGGGAGCGCGCACCGGCGGCCAGCCTGATAAACCGTCGCCCATCGGACATGTCCGGCATGGAACGTCGATCGTTTCAATCCGTGCAGGATTCGGGTTTGAAATCGAGTGCTGGTTCGGCGCGTCCGGACCGGATTGCGCTCCTGGCGATTGGGTGCGGTTGGAATGCATGACAAACGCTCAAACGACGTGCCTCTGCGCGCACGTGACCTCCTTGCGATGTGGCGGCGGATGAAACCCGCCGCATCGCGGGAGGAAGCGACCCGGATCGCGCTGATGATGGCGGCCACGGCGGAAGGCGAACTGGCCGATGCGATTGCCAAGCTCGCGTTCTGGCGCGCCGCCCGCAATCCCGATGCAGGGCAATTGCCCCGCGACATCGGCGACGCGCTCGCCTATTCCGCATTTCTCGATCTTGTCCTGTTGTCTGGTGAAACAGGCATGGCTGAACCGGAAGACGGTCCATGGGCTCAATCCATTCGGCGCGCTCATGATTCATGACGCACCGCAACCAAAGTCGAACCATCTGATTTCATTGTGAATGGTCCGCATTTTTGCCGCATTTGCGGAGCGATTGCCGCCCGCCTGCTGCACTGCACCCAAGACAGTGAGCCGGCAAACAGGGGCCATGTCAGAGCCCCGCAACATGAACGGAGACTTCAACATGAAAAAACTCATTCTCGCCCTCGGCCTCTCAGCATTCGCAACTGCCGCAATCGCCGCCGGCGAAGCGGACTTTGCCAAGGTTGACGCAAATGCCGACGCGGCCGTGTCGCTCGAAGAAGCAACCGCCGCTGGCTGGGCATGGACAGAAGAACAGTTCAAGGCTGCCGACACCGACGCCAATGGCTCGCTCTCGGCTGAAGAATTCGCAGCAGCCATCGCCGCCTGAAGTCCACGCGACTGACTTTCCGCCATTGACGCCGCCCCTTCCGCGCGCTCTGCGCGGGAGGGGTTCTCTTTTGGGTTCTGATCGCACACTCACTTTTCCTTGCGTCACATGACGTCGCCGAACGTGAAGCGCCCGCCCCATTGTCGTGACACTGCCGCCGCATTCCGCCGTTTGTCTTGGCGCACCGCGGGCCATCCGGGCCTTGCGGATCAACAAGAGGAGACAACGATGAGAAATCACGTTCTCGCACTTGGTGTTGCCGGCGGCCTGATGACCGCCGCCGGTCTCATCGGAACCCTGGTCACGGCCGCCGTTCTTCCGGCGCTCGCTCAGGAAATGGACTTCCTGAAAGTGGACGCCAATGGCGATCAAGGATTCCAACGGCACCCTTTCCGCCGACGAATTCGTCACCGCCACCGGCACCTGACCATATCCCCGCCCGGCCTTTCACCCCACATCCGGGCGGGGCGCTCAGGCGAAACGATGTCCTCGCGTTCCCATCCGGTCGAAGTATCCGGCTGCGTTCAAGACCACTCTGTCAGCTTCCGAAAAACGAACCGCACAGAACGATTCTCGGTCCCAACCAGTGATGCCGAAGTGATGAAAGGCGCTTGAATGGTAGGCTCCGGACAGAAGTGCAACCATCTCTTGGTCGAGAATGTCCCTCGCACCACCGTTTCCCCTCAGGCGTTTCATGTAATCATCTTGATCATGCAACAAAGCTTGCAGGACTCTCCGGTCAATCACCCGCCCAAGATTTTCGCGAAAGAACGCGGCCACGCGCCGGGTGCCGCCACGCAGTGACCGCAGGTCTTTGAACCGACCCATGTCAATTCCGGCAAAGCGGCTTTCCGGCAGCGGTTCATTCTCCAGCAGCCAACCGATGTGGCTGAACGCGGCCACGCTCACACTGCGCTTGCCATCACGATTTTTGGCGTTGAGATACTCTTCACGGGCGACAAAAACGCCCAAAGAACACACGTTCTTTGTTGTCGCCACCATCACCAAAACACACGGTTCTCTATTCGAGAATGTTTCTGGCGGGATCATCCATGACTTCGACACGGTGTTCTTAACATCGACATCGAAACCGTCGATCCGCAGGTCACGAAGGCCCTTGGGTACGCCGAGAAAATCGCGGAGAAAATGCTCGATCTTCAGGCCAATGAATGTCTTCTCCACATTGTCCAATTCAAGAATTCGGGTTCTGCCGGTGCGAACCGGATCAACCACGAAATCAACCGCGTCCTGAACAAGGAGCGGGAAGGACTGCTTCAAGCGCTTCATGCCGCCTGCCAACCGGACAATTTCGGCTTGTATGCGCGAGACCGTGACATAGTCCGGATGGTCGGGCTTCACTCGGCGGCCTCTAACCCGCTGTCTTGCACGCCATGGCGCAACGCGGCACCGATGGCCCTGCCAACCGCTGCCGCCACAGGAGGCGGGAAGGCATTGCCAACCTGCCGATATGCCGCCGTCTTTTTGCCGACAAACTGCCATTGAGGCGGGAAGCCTTGCAGCAAAGCGACCATCTGAACCGTAAGCCGCGGCACGCCAGCAAAGTTCGCCTCGGGTGCATTTTCCGCGATCGTCCTCCCATCGATACCAAGAGCCAACCATTCATTCCTGGCTCGTGTCGGGCCGAGATCTGGTCCTCCGTGCTTTTTGGATCCGCCAACAATCGTTGGAGCGATCTTTGCGGCCAACCCTGCCCACTCTGCCGCGCCAGTCCAGCCATTGGCCGACATTGCCTCCAAAAGCACTTGACCGACACTGGGCGCCTTCGACGGTTCAACGTTAAGCATGAAGGATGATGCGAATTGCCGTTTCAAGGCGACCATCACCATACGCGGACGGAGTTGAGGGACACCGAAATCCGAAGCCTGAACCTTGTGCCAGAATACCACATAATTTTTCTGTCGCAGCCTGAGTTCAATCTGCTCCCGGTAGGAGGCAAACTTGGGTTCGAGCATGCCACGAACATTTTCGAACATGATTGCTTTCGGCAGCACTGTTTCAGCAATCTCTATTCCGCGCGTGAACAAGTTCCGCTCATCTTGCTCGCCGAGTTGCTTTCCGGCAACGGAAAACGGCGGGCAAGGCAGACCGCCAGCCAAGAGATCGACACCTCTGAACTGCCGAAAATCGTATGGTTGAAAAAGATCGTGTTCTTCGACCCGCCAATGCGGTCGATTGATGCGCAATGTAGCGCACGCATGCGGGTCGTTCTCGAAAAGCGCCAAGTGATGGAAGCCTGCCTGTTCAAGCCCAATGGCCTGCCCGCCCGCTCCGGCACACAATTCCAACGATGTGAGGCTGTCCTGCCATGTCATACTGCACTGCTCGCAAACCAAGGATTCCAACGGCACCCTTTCCGCCGACGAATTCGTCACCGCCACCGGCACCTGACCATATCCCCGCCCGGCCTTTCACCCCACATCCGGGCGGGGAATTCACTGCAAGACGTCTTGACGCCAACGGCAGGCAGGTTAGCACTTTTTCTGCCGCCGGGCGCATCCCGTTCAGCCATGGCGGCGCTCTTGGCTTGGAACGGGTTTGGGGATGACGATGCTGCGCAGCCTTGTTGCGACCGCCTGCCTGACGCTTTCTCTTTCGACCTCAGTCTTGGCGCAGGGGTCGGGTGCGTCGGGCGTGTTCACGATCCACAACGACACGGAGAACAACATCGTCGTTGGCTTTTACACCAATGACGGGTCCGGTTGGTCCAACAATTGGCTGCCGCAGCAGATGCAGCCCGGCCAAAACGGTGAAGCGACGTTCAACGCGCAGACCGGCCCCTGCGAGCAGACCTTCCGTGTCGGCTGGCTGGGCGAGGATGGCGGCGAGGTTCTCGATGATCCGATCGCGATCAACATTTGCGAGGCCTCGAATGTGTATCTCGGCGACAATGAAATCAGCTTTGACTGAGGCGGGGCGATGACCGGCCGACATATCATCATGAAAGGCGTGGCAGCCGCGCTCATGCTCGCAGTCCTTCCGCGGGCTGCACTGGCAGCCGATTGCGGCGGCTGGGGTGACGCGTCCTACGCGACTGAGACCGAGGCAACCCTGTTTGTCTACAACAACGCGCCTGGCGATGTCGGCGTGTTCTGGTCGGACAATGAGGGCTCGTTGCAGTTCCAAAACGACGTGACCGGCGGCGGCAGCGCGGAATTCGGCACCAATGAGGGTGCAGTGTTCTATCTGGAAACGGCGCTTGACGGCGAAGGCCGATGCTTCGGGCCGATCCGGATTGTCGGCCGCGGCGAATGCCATGTCTCGATCACTCAGGACGCCGACCAGTTCTATTTGCAAACCGAAGGCATTTGCGGCGAGTGAGGTGGCACGGCGCCCGCATGCCTCGGCTTGAAGGCCGCATCCAGCGACCCTTGACGCCTGCCCGTCTGCGTGGAAAGCGGCGGAAGGGCCGATGGTCGGCCTTCACGTCAAACGAAAGATCGGGCAATGCCGGTGCTCCAGCCTTTGAAACAGCGCTATGAGCAACTGCGCCTTGCCCTGTATCATCGCCGCCATGGTCCCGGCTTTCGCTATCACGGCGTACCGGTCATCGTGCCGGACGGGTTGAAGTTCTCGTTCAAGCGCCTGTTGATCCAAGGCAAATATGAAGAGCCGGAGCGCCGCCTGATCGACCGGTTCATCGATCCGGCGCTGCCGGTGCTGGAACTGGGCGGCGCGCTCGGCATTGTCAGCGCCTATGTGGGCAGCAGGCTCAAGCCCGAAACGCCGTGCCGTATCGTCGAGGCCAACCCGCACATCATCGAGGTGTGCAGGACGAACGCAAATTCGGCCCGCCAAGGCGCGAAGTCGGAAGTCGTCCACGCGGCGATTGGCTATGACGGACCATCCATCCGTTTTGAAGCCAATCCAAATGTCCATGTGTCCCGCGCTGCTGACGCACAAAACGCCGCCTCGCCGCACATGGTCGAGGTCGCAACGACAACGCTTGCAAAGGAAGCGGACGCTCTTGCCTCGATTGGCCCTTACACCTTGATCATGGACATCGAGGGTATGGAGTTGGACGTGTTCCTGCACGATGCGGCCGCTCTGGCACGTTGTGCCTTGGCCATCGTCGAGATCCATCCGAAACTGTTCGCAGCGCGCGGCACCTCGGCACAGGCGTTTCTGGATCTGGTCACGGCGGCGGGCATGAAAGTTGCCGCGACCGACGGCAATTCACTCGCGCTGATCCGGGCCTGACCGGAGCGTTGCAGTCGCGTCACGCCTTGTTGTTCACAAGTCTCATCGGACGGAGAGAACCCCGCGCAAGAAGGCCAACGCCTGCGCGCGCTTGCGGCGCGACACGATGATGGCTGGCGAAAGAAGCTTGCCCGCAGCAGCAAGGAGGCTGCGCGGAAAGGCATGAGGCACGCCGTGCTTGCGCTGGGCATAAACACGCGACCGTGCCATGTGCCACGCCTTGAAGGCCGCGACTTCGGCGCTGCGCGGGCTGCCATTGCCTTCGAGGTGACGCACGAGAGCGGATCGGACAAACAGCAGCGGCCCGCATTCCGCCTTCAGCCGCAACGCAAGGTCGTCATCCTCGTGATAGAGGAAAATGCGCTCATCAAAGCCGCCGACAGTTCCAAAGCATGCGCGACGGCAAAACAGGGCCGCGCCAGACAGGACAGGGATTGCCGCATCCTGTTGCGGCCAGCCCCGCCCGATCCATTGCCCACGTGGCAGCAGCACGGAGCGGTGCTTGAAATAGGGTCGGCCGTCGCGACCGGCAATCGCCGGGTTGAACGCGCTGGCGTGCG
Source organism: Rhizobiaceae bacterium (assembly GCA_025458045.1). Taxonomy (GTDB): domain Bacteria; phylum Pseudomonadota; class Alphaproteobacteria; order Rhizobiales; family Rhizobiaceae; genus JALOTE01. The sequence goes on along the minus strand of JALOTE010000100.1, from coordinate 3,889 downwards.
GGTTGCGGTCGGCGGCGGCTTCCAATTCGCCCAGCGCGTCGCCATCGAGCTCGGCATCAGGGTTCAAGAACAGAAGAAACTCGCTTTTGGCCATCGCCGCCCCCGCATTGCAGGCCGGACCGAAGCCGCGATTGGCTTGCAATCGGATCACCTGTGCGCCCGCGGCAGTTGCAATGTCGGCGGAGTGATCACTGCTGGCGTTGTCCACGACGATCACCTCGGTATCCCGGGGCAGGCTCGCCAGCATCGCCGGCAACACGGCCGAACTATTGTAGGCGACCGTGATGATGCTCGTGCGCGAGGTCATGGACGTTCAGCCACCTCGCGGTAAACCTGCATCAGCGCCCGAACTTCGCTCGCCAGCGCGAAATGCGCTTCGACATGGGCGCGGGCGGCTCCACCCATGCGCTTGAGCATCCCATCATCTTTCATGAGGCGTGAGGCTGTGTCGACGATCAGCCGGGGCTGAGAGGTTTGGACAACACATCCTGTTTCGCCTTCCACCACCAACTCACTGAACGCGCCGACATCGGTTGCAATCACCGGCACAGCGCAGGCCATGGCTTCAAGCGGGGTGAGGCCGAAGCCCTCCCAGCGCTGCGGCGCGACATAAAGATCCAGCGCCTGATACCAGCGCTCGATGTCGCGGTGTTCGCCAACGAAATGGATACGCGCGTCGAGACCGGCCTCCGCCGCCCGCCGTTTCAACTGGCTTTCAAACGCTGCATGTTCAGCCGTCGCGCGGCCCGCGATCACCGCGTCCCAGTCCGGGTTGGCGGCAAGCAGGGCAATCGCAGCCTCAAGGAAAACATCGGTTCCCTTCTGATGGCGAATACGGCCGAAACATCCGAGGTGCCGTTTTGCAGGGTCAAGCCCGACCGCCGCCTTGGCCGCCTTGCGCGAAGCCGGGGGCGTGAACCGCTCCAGATCGATCCCGTGCATGATGACGGTGGATGGCACAGCCAGATAGCCGGCTGTCTTGCGGCTGGTGGCAATCACCGCGTCCATGCGCGCGATGAGAAAGCGGGTGAACGGCTTGTGGGCGCGCTGTGAGGCGGAGGTGAAAACCAGCCGCAACGGCATGCGCAGCACGTCGCGGCCGATCAGCCCCGCCACCATTTCGACGTTGCGGCGCGCGTGCCAAACGCGGTGCTTTCCCGATTTCGGCCGCGCCCAGAGCTTCCACACATCGCGATAGCGCAGCCGTGCCAAATGGTCCGGCAGGCCGGGGCCAAGCGTGGCAATCGAAAGGCCGAACCGCGCCTGCAACGGCACAAGCTGGATGATCGTCGAAGTCACGCCAGACAGACGCCGTTTGAAGTTCGGTGCGATGACCTCGACTTCGGCAGCGTCAACGGCGGGCATCGGAGTGACGGCCCGCGTTCAGCGCCAATGGATTTCCAAAATCTCGTAGGCGCGTTCGCCGCCCGGCGCTTTCACTTCGATGGAATCGCCCACTTTCTTGCTGATCAGGGCACGCGCGATGGGCGACGAGATCGAAATGCGGCCGGATTTGACGTCCGCCTCATGTTCGCCGACGATCTGATACGTCTTTTCCTCGTCCGTGTCGGCATCCGCCAGAAGCACGGTCGCGCCGAATTTCACGGTTGCGCCGTTCACTTTCGCAGGGTCAATGACTTCGGCGCGGCCAAGCACGTCTTCGAGCTCGTTGATGCGGCCTTCATTGAGCGATTGGCTTTCCTTGGCCGCGTGATATTCCGCGTTCTCCGACAGGTCGCCATGGGCGCGCGCCTCGGAAATCGCCTCGATGATGCGGGGCCGCTCCTCCTGCTGGCGCCAGCGCAGTTCCTCGCGCAATTTGGCGTGGCCGGTCAGCGTCATCGGAACCTTTTCCATCGTCTCAACTTCCGTCTGGTGCGGCCCGCCACGGGCGTGGCGGGTCGGATTCTCAAAAGAAAAACGGCCCGCGCATCCCTGCGAGGCCGCAACTTCACGTGATATAGTCGATTTTGTCGCAGCCGCCAATGGCCGCAAGCGCCACTCGCTCCACCTTTCCGCCGGAATGTGCCGCAAGAAGCGAAGGCACCTGTTTTGGCGGACAACCACGGAGCGACCCATGCGCAACCCGGCCATCCTTTCGATCTCCCTTGTGCTGATGTCGTCTGTCGCGTTTTCAGCGCAAGCGCGCGAGTTCCAAACCTCCGCCGGGACAGTGACAGCGACGACGTTGGCAGACGGCCTGCGCAACCCCTGGGGGATGCAGTTCCTGCCCGACGGGGCCATTCTGGTGACGGAGCGGGAGGGAGACATCCGCATCGTGAAGAATGGAACGGTCGGTGCGCCGCTCCCCGGCCTGCCAGCCATTGCCGTCGGCGGTCAGGGCGGCCTGCTCGATGTGGCGAAGGGCTGCGATTTCGACAGCGATGGCACGATCTTTGTCAGCTACTCCAAGCCCGGCGATGGCGGCTTCGGCACAGCGGTCGCCCGCGCCACCCTGGTGCGCGACGGGGAAACCGGCGGACGGCTTGAAAACATGCGCGAGATTTTCGCCATGAACCGCATGAGCGGCGGAGGACGGCATTTCGGCTCGCGCATCGTGGTGGCACCCGACTGCAACCTTTTCATCACAACCGGCGACCGCGGAGACGCGCCACGCTCGCAGGACATGGATGACCATGCCGGTGCCGTGCTGCGCATCACGCCGGATGGCGGCATTCCCGCCGACAACCCCTATGCGGGCGGTGGCGCGCTGCCGGAACTCTGGTCAAAGGGGCACCGCAACCCGCAAGGTGCCGTGTTCGACCCGGTCGACAACGTGCTGATTACGGTGGAGCATGGCGCGCGCGGCGGTGACGAGATCAACAGGCCACAGCCCGGGCGCAATTATGGCTGGCCGATCATCACGTTCGGCCGGGATTATTCCGGCCTGTCGATTGGCGAAGGCACCGAAAAAGACGGACTCGAACAACCCTTGATGTATTGGGATCCGTCCATCGCGCCTTCGGGCATGGCCGTCTATCGCGGCGCGATGTTCCCCGAATGGGGCGACGACGTGTTTGTCGGCGCGCTGGCCGGGCAGATGCTGGTGCGTGTCGAGCGCGACGGCGAAAAGTTCAAGGAAGCCGAGCGGTTGTTTGAAGGCGAACTGGGGCGCGTGCGCGACGTGCGGATCCACCCCGATGGCTCGATCTATCTGCTGATCGATGACGATCCGGGCCAACTCATCCGGATCGCCAAATAGGTGGCAGGTCAGTAATTGGTCGGCCCGCCTTCGAGGGCAAGCGCCAACTGCTCATAGGCGTAGTTGTCGGTTCCGGCGCGCGCCTCGATCTCTTTCAACTGCGCGTATGCGGCGGCGAATTTGCCCTCTTCCAGCAAGCCCTGCCCCATGTAGGAGCGGGCGAGCACGTGGTCCGGATCCATGGCGATCGCCATGTTGTAATGCAGCATCGCGATTTCCATGTGCCCGGCCTTGCGGTGGGCGAAGCCGAGATAGTTCTGCACGCGCGCCTGCTGCTGGCCGGCGATCTGGCGCAACAGAATGATGGCTTCTTCCGGTCGTCCGAAATAGGCGAGTTCACGGGCTGTGTCGTAGAGGCCATCATCGCCGAGGATGCCGCGCATCCCGGAGTCTTTCATCTCGATGCACTTCTTTTCCTTGTCGTCCCACACCTCGCCTTTCTTGCATTCAACCGTGGTCTGGGTCGGCTTCGGCGCCTCCTCGGAGCCCGAGGAATCATCGCCAACGGCATGGGCATTGACGGCCATAAGGGCGATGAACACAGTGGAAAGCGTCAGGCTGGCGGGCCGTGGATTGATGCGCATGTGGAACATCTCCGATGGATCTTTTCCTGCTACGAAAGACTGAGAAAAGCGGATCATCGGGGTCCGGTTCACGATGACGCGAGGCAAAGCCAATCTGCTGCTG
>JALOTE010000099.1 GCA_025458045.1 Rhizobiaceae bacterium | reverse complement strand
ACGATCGAACCTTGTGAAAGCGTGCCAAGCAAGGTTCCTGTAATGTCTTCAAAATACAGTGCCGTTGCCGCGGTCGAATAGGTCCTCGTTGCAAGGCGTGGGATACTGATGGTGTTGTCATCTGATACTGTTCCAGCGAAATCGCGGACAAGGAACCGAACTTGCCTCGCGACGTTCGATGCGTTGAAACAGTGCACTGAGGTCTGAGTGCCAGTATTGGAGTCCATGCTGTTGGATCTCGCGCCGGAGAACATATAGATCGCAGACAACGCCGGGAATGCGCGTTCGGCATTCGCTATCGTCGGCGCTTTGCCTTCGGGATAGGGTCTTTCGCCAGCTGTCGCCGCAGCGGATGCGAGCAAAAGCAGACTTGCCGACAGCAGGGTGCGTGTCATGACTTCCTCCACTTTCCAACCATGGCTGCAGGCCCCCTGATCCTGACCGAAGGGTGACACCGGTGCCGATGCCGCGCAACGGATGGCTCGCCGTGCATTCCAACCGCTTTGCTGCTGAGCCGGCCGTCACTTTGCCAGCCGCTTCACGCTCCAGCGTGCGGCCCGCGGTTCCATCGCCAGCAGGGGTGCGAGCGCCGCCAGCATCGCCTTGCATTCAGCTTCCAACGTGTAGGGCGGATTGATGACAGCCATGCCGCACCCGTCGAGGCGCTCGCCGCCGGTGTCACGGACAATGATTTCCGCGTCGATGATGTCGGGAATGCCGGATTGCACAAGCGCGAAGCGGAAATTCGAGACGGCGTTGCGGTCTTTGACGGGATACCAGAGCGCATATGTGCCGCCGGGCCAGCGCTTGTGCGCCTTCGTCACCCCGTCGATCATGCGGTCGAATTCGCCCGGTTCCTCAAAGGGCGGGTCGATGAGCACAACTCCGCGCTTTTCCTTTGGCGGCAGATGTGCGCCAAGGGCCAGCCAGCCATCGAGCGCGATCACGCGCACCTGAAAATCGCCTTCGAACTGCTTGGCAAGCCTGCGCCCGTCTTCCGGGTGGAGTTCGAGCGCCGTCAACCGGTCCTGCTTGCGCAGAAGCCTGCGGGTGACGAGGGGCGAGCCGGGATAGGCCGCGGGCGCGCCGGTCACCATCGGCAGCGCAATATCGAGATAAGGCTCGAGAAGCGCCGCCGCAGGGTCGGGCAGCTTCGCTTCGCGCAAGCGTCCGATGCCGTCCAGCCACTCACCTGTTTTGGCCGCCGCCTCCGAGGCAAGGCTGTAGCGCCCGGTGCCGGCATGCGTGTCGATGACACGGAAGGCCGCCTCCTTGCGTTGCAGATAGAGGATGATGCGCGCCAGCAGCGCATGTTTCATCACATCGGCAAAGTTTCCGGCGTGAAAGGCGTGGCGGTAGTTCATGGACTTTGACTTTGTTGCAGTGACGCCATTGCCACTACACAGGCGTCCGCCACAGCGCTACCCTGCGCCCATGAACCAGCACCTCGCCTCCAACACCGTCGCCCGCATCGGCAAAACCGTCTGCCCGCATGATTGCCCGTCCGCCTGCGCGTTGGATGTGGAAGTCTTGGACAATGGCCGCATCGGACGTCTGCGCGGCCAGAAGGAAAACAGCTACACCGACGGCGTCATCTGCGCCAAGGTCGCGCGGTATGCCGAACGCCAGCACCACCCGGACCGGCTGCTTCATCCGTTGATCCGGACGGGCGCGAAGGGAGCGGGCGAATGGAAGCAAGCCTCATGGGACGCCGCACTTGATCTCGTCGCCGAGCGCTTATTGGAGGCCGAGAAGCGCTTCGCCCCCGAAACCGTGTGGCTGAATTTCTATGCCGGCACGATGGGCCAGGTGCAACGCGACGGCATCAACCGGCTGCGCCACGCGAAAGGCTATTCAAACCAGTTTGACTCCTTCTGCACCAACATGGCGTGGTCCGGCTATGCGATGGGGGCGGGTGCGATCCGCGGCGTTGATCCGCGCGAGATGGCGAAATCCGACTGCGTGGTGATCTGGGGCACCAATGCCGTCTCCACGCAGGTCAATGTGATGACGCATGCGATGAAGGCCCGCAAGGAACGCGGCGCGAAGATCATCGCCATCGACATTTACGAGAGCCCGACGCTGAAACAGGCTGATCTGGCGCTGGTCCTGAAACCCGGCTCCGACGGCGCGCTCGCCTGCGCGGTGATGCATTGCCTTTTCCGTGATGGCCGCGCCGATTGGGATTATCTCGACCGCTACACCGATGACCCGCACGGGCTGGAAAAGCATCTGTCCACGCGCGGGCCGCAATGGGCGTCGGCGATCACCGGGCTCTCGATTCATGAGATTGAGGCCTTCGCCCAAACCGTTGGAACGACTCCGAAAACCTTCTTCCGTTTGGGTTACGGCTTCACCCGCCAGCGCAACGGCACGGTGAACATGCATGCGGCTTCTTGCATTCCGGCCGTCACTGGCGCGTGGAAACATGAGGGCGGCGGTGCCTTCCACAACAACGCCGCGATATGGCACCTCAACAAGGATTATCTGCAAGGCGCTTCGATGGCCGATGATGGCCGCCGCTGGCTCGACCAGGGCCGCATCGGCCGCGTGCTGACGGGCGACATGGACGCGTTGAACGGCGGCCCGCCGGTGACGGCGTTGTTCGTCCAGAACACCAATCCGGCGAGCGTGGCACCGGAACAGCGCCGCGTGATCGCCGGTCTGAAACGCGAAGACCTGTTCACCTGCGTGCACGAGCAATTCATGACCGAGACGGCGGCGCTGGCCGACGTGGTGCTGCCAGCCACCACATTCTTGGAACATGACGACATCTATCGGGGCGGAGGCCACAGCCATATCCTCGTCGGGCCGAAGCTGGTGGACGCGCCGGGCGAAGCACGCGAGAACCTGTATGTGATCGAGGAGTTGGCGAAGCGCTTGGGCGTCGAAGACAAGCCGGGCTTCGGCCACACCGCGTCCGAGCACATCGACATCATACTGCGTGATTCCGGCCATGCGCCGCGCGATGCGTGGGAAGGCCCGAACTGGACCGATGTGCAGCCCTCATTTGAAGAGGCGCATTTCCTCAATGGTTTCGGCCATCCGGACGGCCGGTTCCGCTTCAAGCCGGATTGGCTGAACACGCCCGCCCCGGACCGCCCGGCGGCGCGCATGGGTCTGCTCGGCCCGCTCGCCGCGTTGCCGGTGTTCCCGGATCATGTTGAGGTGAACGAAGCGGCGGATGAGACACACCCCTTCAAGCTCGCCACGTCTCCGGCCCGCAACTTCCTCAACTCGTCCTTCACCGAGATGCCGACATCGCGCAAGAACGAGCGGCGGCCGGAATTGATGATCCACCCGGATGATGCCGCCGCAACCGGAATCATGGATGGCGCGCGTGTCGAGATCGGCAACATGCGCGGCGAGGTGGTGCTGCACGCCCGCGTGACCGGCGAGGCCAAGCGCGGCACGCTGATTGCCGAAGGCCTGTGGCCGAACGCCGCCCATGAGCGCGGCGAAGGGATCAATGTGCTGGTCGGTGCCGACAGTGTCGCGCCCTATGGCGGGGTCGCCTATCACGACACGAAGGTGTGGCTGCGGGCGCTTTGACCGGGTGGCTGCTCATCAGTCGTTTCTTTCGTGCTGCGAGGCTTGCTCCGCTCGCACCTCAGCATGAAAGAGACACAGACGCTTTGCTTCCCTTCATGCTTCGAGGCTCGCCAAAGCTCGCACCTCAGCATGAAGGAGAGACAGACGCTTTGCTTTCCCTTCATGCTGAGGTGCGAGCGAAAGCGAGCCTCGAAGCACGTAGGGTAAAAACTTTGACGCAAGACGCGTCTTTCACGCGAAATCGAAGTCGATCGCCTCGAAGCGGTTTGGGTTGAAGCCCTCGGCTTCAGGCGTCAGCGCGGCCACATGCAGCAGCATCGGCGATGGGCGGAACGCATCGGGGAAAGGCAGGCCGGGCGCGCTGCCAAGCGCCTCGTTTGTGCCGACGTAAAGATAGCCGTGGCGGCCCGCGTCACGCGCGGCCGAGGCGCACAGGGCATGGACGCGGCCCGGCGCGACTGCCGCACCGACGCGCTGGAACACCCCGCAGATCAACGCCATCGGCACGCCTTTGAGGGTGCGCGGCGAGGCGATCACCAGCGTGTCCGTATCGGCGCGCAAGAGATAGTTCCGGTCGGGCCGTGCCAGCCGCCGCGCCAGCGTCTCCGCCGTCCAGATCATGCCGTCCGTGGCATCGGCCAGAAGATAGGCGTTCAGTGCGGCCGCGTTTGCGGCAATCTGTTCGCCGCGCTTCGCAAACGTCACCGCAGGCATGGCGGTGATCGCCAGCTTGCGCGTCGGCTTCACTTTCATGAAGAACTGGTCCATGCCGGTGGCGTCCTTGTTCGGCATGGCAAGGATCAGGTCGAAACCTGCGAGACGGATCTGGCGCATCGCGGCCTGATACAGCCGCTGCGTCGCGATCAATGATCGGTGTGGTGGATCGACAAACAGGTCGACCACTTCGGCGGCGCGCAGCGTCCGGCCCTTGTGGCGCACCGGGCGTGCGATGATGGCGATGTGTCCGACCTTCTCGTCATCCTGCCAGGCCCCGATCTGGATGGCGGGCGTTGGCGCGTCGGCACCGGACAGCCAGTCAAAATAGTCAGCATGTGGAGCGCTTTCGCCCAACGCACGCTGCGCCAGCGCCGCCGTGGCCATGGCGGTCTCCGGGCCGTCAAGACGAAGCGTGTGCGGTATGCTGAGCATGGCTGTCCAGTGTGTTGGACGGCCAGCCTAGCGGCCTTTGGTTAATCGCCCGTCATCGTCTGATGGTGCCGCAGCGCCTGCGCAAGGGCCGCCGGATAGAGCTTGTGTTCTTCTGCCAGCACGCGGGCCGAAAGCGTGGCGACCGTGTCACCGGACAGAACCGGCACGCGCGCCTGCGCGATCACATCGCCGCCATCGAGTTCGGCAGTCACCCAATGGACCGAACAGCCATGCTCCGTGTCGCCCGCGGCCAGCGCGCGGGCATGGGTGTCGAGCCCCTTGTGGCGCGGCAGCAAGGACGGATGGATGTTGACGATGCGGCCATGCCACGCCTGCACGAACTCCGGCGAAAGCACCCGCATGAAGCCGGCGAGCGCGATGAAACCCGCGCCCCAGTCAGCCAGCACGGCGCTGATCGCCGCCTCATGGGCAGCCTTGTCGGCAAAGCCCTTGCGTTCGACAGCGACAGCTACAAGGCCTTGGCCGCGCGCGAAGTCCAGCCCGGCCGCATCCGCCCGGTCAGCCAGTACGCCGCAAATTTCAGCCGGATGATCAGGCGCGCGCGCGGCCTCAACCAGCTTTTCCATGTTGGAGCCGCGCCCGGAAATGAGGATGGCGACCGGCGTCTTCATCGGATTCAAAGTCCGAGCGAACCGCTGTAAGTCACGCGCGGTCCATCACTTTCGGCAAGCGCGCCAATCATCGCGGCAGCCGCGCCCGCTTGCGAGAAATGGCTGATGACGGCATCGGCGCTGGCGTTGGGCACGACAAGGATCATGCCCACGCCGCAATTGAACGTGCGCAGCATTTCGCTTTCGGCAACGCCGCCTTGCGCCGCGAGCCAGCCGAACACCGCCGGAACATCGATGGCATTCAAGCTGATGTCCGCCGCAAAGCCGTCCGGCAAGACGCGCGGAAGGTTCTCGGTGATGCCACCGCCGGTGATGTGTGCGAGCGCCTTGATGGGCAAGCCCGCTTTCAGCCCTGCAAGCACCGGCTTCACATAAATGCGCGTCGGCTCCATCAGCGCTTCGCCGAGCATCAAACCGGGTGAAAACGGCGCGTCGTCGCTCCATAGCAGGCCGGTCCGTTCGACGATGCGGCGCACCAGCGAATAACCGTTGGAATGGACGCCCGATGAGGCAAGGCCGATCAGCGCGTCTCCAGCAATAACATCACGGCGCGGCAGGATGGCGTCGCGCTCGACGGCACCGACGGCAAAGCCCGCCAGATCATAATCGCCCTTGGCGTAGAGCCCCGGCATTTCGGCCGTTTCGCCGCCGATGAGCGCGCAGCCCGCCTGACGACAGCCTTCGGCAATGCCCGAAATGACGGATGCCGCCTCATCGACATTGAGCGCGCCTGTCGCGAAATAATCGAGGAAGAACAGGGGTTCCGCCCCTTGCACGATGAGGTCGTTGACGCACATCGCAACGAGATCGATGCCGACTGTCGCATGCAGCCCCGTGTCGATCGCGATCTTGAGCTTGGTTCCGACGCCGTCATTGGCGGCAACCAGAACCGGGTCCTTGAAGCCGCAGGCCTTAAGGTCGAACAGGCCGCCAAAGCCGCCGAGGTTGGCATCCGCGCCGGTGCGCCGCGTCGAAGCGGCAAGCGGCTTGATCCGGTCCACCAGCGCATTGCCTGCGTCCACATCGACGCCGGCTTGTGCGTAGGTAAGGGGGGCGGGCGCATCGGCCATGGGTGCTCCGTCGGTGGTTCAGTCTGTCCACGGCTGGCAATAGGCAGGAGGCCGCATTGGCGCAAGTATGCGTAGTGACCCATACGGCTCTCGCCTCAGTCCCGCGCATGGGGCGAGTGGACGCGACATCCCTGGCCGCTGACGCGGCCTCGCTTTCGCCGGCGTGCCAACCTATATGCCGTCCGCCATGACACTGCCCAACATGATCACGCTGTTGCGCTTCCTCCTCGTGCCGGTGGTCGTCTGGGGCTTGATTTCGGCCGAATACTGGATCGCCTTCCTCGGCTTTGTCGTGGCGGGCATTTCGGACGGTGTCGATGGATTCATCGCGCGCCAGTTCAACCAGCGCTCGGAACTGGGCGCGTGGCTCGATCCGGCGGCGGACAAGATGCTGCTGGTCTCGGTATTTCTGCTCCTCGGCTGGCTGGGCGAACTGCCGGGCTGGCTCGTCGTGCTGTTTGTCAGCCGCGACGTGATGATCGTCGGCGCCATCATCCTGTCATCGCTGATGGGCACAACGCTGGAAATGCGTCCGATCCTGATTTCGAAGATGAACACCGCGGTGCAAATCGCGCTGGCGGCCTTGGTTCTGGCGGAACTGGCGCTCATTGGTGATTTGCCGACGGTCCGTATGAGCCTGATCGTGCTGGCCGCTTTCTTGACCTTGGCCTCCGGCTTTGCCTATGTCCTGTCATGGACGCGGCTGATGAGCGTCGAACCCTCGGGCGAGGCCAAGCGCGAATGAGCGATACGACAAAAGGGCCGCGCGGCCGCAAGCGCGCGGCACGCCTGCAGCGGCCGGAGCCGATGTCGCCGACCGAACTGGCGGTGGCCGAGATCGTTGCGCTGGAGCCGGGCGTCATCGCTGAAACCGCAGACGAGATCGAAACGCGGCGCTTCACCGAAAAGCTGCGCAAGCAGGCGATCTTCTGGCTCGGCGCGACGCTGATCCTGATTGCCTTCCTCTATGTGTTCCGCTCGATCCTGCTGCCGTTCCTCGCGGGCATGGCGATCGCTTACTTCCTTGATCCTGTCGCCGACCGGCTGGAAAAGCTTGGCCTGTCGCGCCTTATCGCCACCATCATCATCCTGTCGGTGTTTGTCGCGCTGTTTGTTGTCGGCCTCGCCGTCATCGTTCCTGTGCTGATCGGGCAGGCGGGCAATTTCATCGAACGCATGCCCGCCACCATCACCCGGCTTCAGGAATTGATCGGGACGATCGATCTCGGCGTGCTTGAACCCTATGTGGGAGAAGGCGGGCAGGGCATCCGCGGCTCGATTGAGAGCATCGTCCAACAGGGCGCGGGCGTGCTCACCGGGCTGGTGCAACGCGTCGTCGCCTCCGGCATGGCGCTGATCAACCTTGCGGGCCTGCTTGTCGTCACACCGGTTGTGGCCTTCTATCTCCTGCTCGACTGGGACCGGATGGTCGCCAAGGTCGACCACTGGATCCCGCGTGACCATCTGGACACGGTGCGCGGCATTTTTGTCGATATCGACCGCGCCATTGCCGGCTTCGTGCGCGGGCAAGGCACGGTCTGCCTCGTGCTCGGCATTCTTTACGCCACGGCGCTGACGGTTGCCGGCCTGAATTTCGGTCTGTTGATCGGCCTGTTTGCTGGTTTTGTCTCGTTCATCCCTTATGTCGGCTCGCTATCCGGCCTGCTGTTGGCAATGATTGTCGCTGCCGTGCAATTCTGGCCGGACTGGACGATGATCGCGGCAATTGCCGCGATCTTCTTTGCTGGCCAGTTTTTCGAGGGCAACATCCTGCAACCCAAACTGGTGGGCGAGAGCGTGGGCCTGCATCCGGTCTGGTTGATGTTTGCGCTGTTTGCCTTTGGCGCGCTGTTCGGCTTTGTCGGCCTGTTGATCGCCGTGCCCGCGGCGGCTGTCGTGGGCGTGCTGGTTCGCTTTGCGCTCAGCCGCTATCTCGCTTCGCCGCTCTACCACGGTCACCACGACTGACCATGGCCGCGCCGCCGCCCCGCCAGCTTGTGCTGGACCTGCCTTTCGAGGCCGCATCCGGCGATGACGCGCTGTTTGTCTCGCCCGCCAATGCCGCCGCGGTCCGCCTCATCGAGCGATGGCCGGCTTGGCCGGGCCCGATTGCCATGCTTGTAGGCCCGCCGGGCAGCGGCAAGTCGCACCTGGCCAATCTCTGGGCGTTGAAAGCAGGCGCGGAGCGCCGCACCTCCGCCTCGATTGAACCGATTGGGGACGGAGTGCGGGCGGTGCTCATCGATCCGCTCGACGGTCCGCCAGATGCGCTGCTTGATGAAACCGGGCTGTTCCACCTTGTCAACGCCTTGAAGGCGCGCGACGGGCATTTGCTGTTGACCAGCGTGCGGCCGCCTGCCGCACTGGGGGTTGCATTGCCCGACCTCATGTCGCGCCTGAAATCCGCAACCATCGCCGCGATTGACAGCCCTTCAGACGCGGATTTCACCGCGCTTCTTGGCAAACTCGCCGCAGACCGGCAGTTGGACATGGAGCCGGGAGTCGTGGAGTTCCTCTTGCGCCGGATCGAGCGCAGCCATGCCGCCGCGCGCGCCATCATCGCCGAACTCGATGCCGAGGCGCTGTCGCGTGGCGCGCGCGTCACGCGCAAGCTTGCCGCCGACGTCCTGAGGGCGCGCGACGCGGCGGCGGAGCCGGACCTGTTTTGACCGGCGACCAAAAGATTGAGCGTTACGGCCTCTTGGTCAGCCCGGCCTGGAAACGTACCGTGCATCCGACGAAACCGTCCATGTTCGCGATCTCATAGACGATCGAACCGGTCTGCGTCGTGCTGGTGAACGATGAGGGTGTCCGCGAAATGATGCGCGCTGTCGAGTTCGACCACGAAGCCGGGCCGCTGAATACGCCGCTGGCGACAACCGAAATCGGCGAAAGGCCGATGGGGCCGTTGCGTGCGAAAGCGCGGCCCTGCCATTCATTGACCATGCTGATGCGCGTCGTGTTGTTGTTGCCAGCAAGGTTTGGAAACCGGAAGCGGACCTTGCCGGATTCACCGACTTCCATGATGTCCTCGTCAATGCATGCCGGCGACACGGACGTGACAAAATAAATCCCGCGCCATTCCGCCAATGCCGGCGTTGCCATGCATACGGCAAGGCCTGCCAAGGCCGCCATTCGTGAAAATCCGCCCATTTTCGCCATCCCCCGCTTCGGTTGCATATTGCAACTCAGTGAAAGCATAGATGAAGATTTCGCGACGTCAACGATGCGAATTCGAGGTGCGGGCGCAACGCAAACGACCGCAAACGCAACAGACAGGCGTTTGCTGGCGCAAGGTCACTGGCGAAAGGTCACTGGCGCAAGGTTACTGGTTCGTGCGGATCGCGCTTGCATCCAGCGATACGGTGCAGCCGTTCTGGCCCCACCATTTTTCGATGTCCAGTTTGAGCGCCACATGGCGCGTGGAGCCATCCACGCGCGGCGGCGTCATGGTCACGATTTTCACCTTTGCGCCCGTCCAGCGGAAGCCCTCATTGCCGATGCCTGTCGCCTCGGCCGTGCTCCAATTGTTGTTGACCGTGCCCGTCGCCTTGTAGGATTGCGCGCCCCACTGCGAATAGAAGGTGAAGGTGGTGAAATTGCCGTTCCAAGCCACGAATGGCCGCCGCATGCGGAACGCCGAACTGTGTCCGGCCTCGACACCTTCACAGCCGTTTGACGCCCAGGCGACGATGGCCGTGCCGTACCAATCGGCGGCGGCTGGACCTGCGACCGCAAGAACGGACGCCCCCGCCAAGGCGACAATCCCGGTCTTCTTCATGGCAGTGGTGATGAGTGACATGGCGCGATACTCCCGTGACGGCACACTCCACTGGCGCGGTTAATGACGGTTTACCCGCACGTTACCGTCTTCAGGCGCGGTTAACGCCCGGCTTGATCAATGGCTAAAGTTTGAATGGCGAAGGTCGCATCGGGCGATTCCCTGCCGGGCAGCCCGCCAG
>JALOTE010000098.1 GCA_025458045.1 Rhizobiaceae bacterium | reverse complement strand
GACCTTCTTCAGGGTTGCGCAAGCGGAGGCGGCGATCGCCTTGCCGACACCGGTCGAGCCGGTGAAGGTCACCATGTCGACATCGGGATGCGAGGCCATCAGCGCGCCGACCGGCTGGCCATGGCCGAGCACGATGTTGACGACGCCCGCCGGAAGACCGGCCTCGACCAGCAACTCGCCCAGCATCACCGTGGTGGACGGTGTCATCTCGGAAGGCTTCACGACGCAGGTGCAGCCCGCCGCCAGCGCGTATGGAAGCTTCTGCGAAAGGATCCAGAACGGGAAGTTCCACGGCGTGATGACGGAAACGACGCCGGCTGGCTCCTTCAGGACAACGCCGAGCATGTCATCGCCCAGCGTGTTGTGACTGTCCCCGTGCAGCGTGCGGGCAAGCGACGCGGCGTGACGCCACAAATCGGCTGAGCCTTCGATCTCGCCCTTGGCCTGGCTGATGGGCTTGCCGCTCTCCAGCGTCTCAAGAAGCGCGATACGCTCGACATTGCCTTCGATGAGGGCGGCCACTTTGAGGAGAAGGGTCGCGCGCGCCTTGCCGGACAGGCGGCTCCAGCGGCCATCATCGAAGGCTGTGCGCGCGGCACCGATCGCCGCCTCCGCATCGGCCGCGCCGCCGAGCGCGGACACGCTGACGACCGTTCCGTGCGAGGGCGACACACGCTCGAAGGTTTGCCCATCCATGCTGTGACGCCACGCGCCGTCGATCAGATGACGGCCTTGGAACGGCTCCGCCGGAAGCGCGGCCTTGGATGACGGGATGATGGTGAAGGCGGTCATCTCAGGCTCCCGGAAACTGCGGTTTGCGCTTGGCACGGAAGGCCGCGACGCCTTCCTGCTTGTCGGCGGTTGCGGCGATCATACCGCTGCCGAGCGCTTCCACCATGGCTGCGGCGTCCTCGCCGACGGCGGCATTGATCATGTATTTCGCGACCTCGACGGCGCACGGCGACGTGTTGGCAAGGCCCCCCGCAATGGCGCGGGCAGCCGCAAGCGGCTCTTCCGCAATCTCGGCGACAAAACCCAGCGCAAGCGCGCGTTCGGCGGAAAGTCTGCGCCCGAAAAGGATCACTTCGCGCAACACCGGTTCCGGCAGAAGCCTCGCCAGCCGCTGCGTGCCAGACCAGCCGGGCACGATGCCGACGCCCGCTTCCGGCAAGGCAAGAGTGGCGGCGGGCGCAATCACCCTGATGTCGCAGGCGGCGGCCAGTTCCAGGCCGCCACCGAAGGCATGGCCGTTGATGGCGGCGATTGTCGGCTTGGAAAGGCGTGCGAGACGGTCCACCACGCGGTGGCCGCCTCGCACCCAATGCCTGGCAAACTCCTGGGGAGGAACATCGGACCAGGCATTGATGTCGGCGCCAGCGCAGAACGCGCGCGACGGGGATGCTGAGAGGATGACGCCGAGGATGGAAGCATCGGCCTCGATCACGTCACACAGGCGCGACAGTTCGCCCAGCATGCCCGGCGTCAAGGCGTTCAACTTGGCCGGATTGTCGAGCGTGAGAGTCGCGATGCGGTTCTCAACCGTGAACAGGACCGCGCTCACAGCGTTAGCCCCATCGGTTCGCGCGCCAGCAGCGATTTCGGCATCGTGACGGCGTTTGCCGCAATGGTGACGCGACCTTGCGAGGCGGCCACGATGTCGCGGGCCGCATCGATGCCCGGCATGATCTCGGTTGCGACCAGACCGTTCTCCGTAAGGCGGATCACGCAGCGTTCCGTGATGTAAAGGACGTCCTGTCCTTGGGCGCGGGCGCGGCTACCGGAAAACGTCATATGCTCCACGGCATCGACCATCTTGGTGAACTTTCCGGGCTTGGTGACGGACAGACCGTGCTCGGACAGCGCGATGTCCGCACCGGCCTCGAACCAGCCGGAGAACACGATTTTCTTCGCATGCGCCGTGATGTCGACAAAGCCACCGCAGCCAGCCGTCAGATAGGGCTTCTTGCCGAGCTTCGAGACATTCACATTGCCTTCGACATCCACTTCCAGAAATGACAGGAAACTGACGTCGAAGCCGCCGCCCTGAAAATAGGTGAACTGGTTGGGCGACGGCATGAAGGCGTCGGCGTTCGAGGCGCAGCCGAAGGCAAAGCCGGTGAGCGGCATGCCGCCAACTGCACCCTGTTCGATGGCCCAGGTGACGGCCTGTTCGTGGCCCTCTTCCAGCAGGATGCGCGGCACCATCGCGGAAATGCCGAAGCCGAGATTGGCGGTCTGGCCGCGCTTCAGTTCCATCGCCGCGCGCCGCGCGATGAGTTTCTCCACGCCATGTTCGGCCAACGCGAACGAAGACCATGGCCGCATCACTTCGCCGGAAATCGCCGGATCATGGAGGGTCTCGGTGGTCTGCTTCTGGTCGGGGTCGACCACGACCAGATCGACCAGATGCCCAGGCACCCGCACGTCATGCGGCCTCAGCGACCCATAGGCGGTCATGCGCTTGACCTGCGCGATGACGAGGCCGCCATGGTTGCGCGTGGCGATCGCCTGATCGAGTCCGCCAAGAGTGGCACCCTCATGCTCATAGGTGAGGTTGCCGCGCTCATCAGCCGTGGTCGCGCGCAGGATGCAGACATCGGGGACGATGTTTGGAAAATGCAGCCAGGTTTCGCCGCCGAAATCGACCCGTCTGACAATCGGCGCAGCCGCGCCGCGGGCATTCATGGCGCAGCCCTGGCGCACGGGATCAACGAAAGTTTCTAGCCCGACCTTGGTGAACACGCCGGGCCTGCGCGCGGCGACATCCCTGTGCATGTCGAACATGATGCCAGACGGCACATTGTAGGCAGAGATGCGGTCCTCGACGATCATGCGCCAGATTTCGGGCATCGGCAGATTGGACGGCCCCGAAGGATAGGAGCCTGCGAGCACCCGAGTGATCAAGCCGTCTTTGGCGATGTGATCAATCCCTTTCACGCCATACATGTCACCGGCGGCGATGGGGTGCAGCATGGTGAGGTTGCGCGGGTGGCCTTCGGCTTCAAAACGCGCGCCGATCGCCTTCAGCATCGCATCCGGACAGCCGAGCGCCGAGGACGACGAGACCGTCACGACGGCGCCATCCTCGATGCGCGAGGCCGCTTCGATGAAGGAAACGTGCTTGCTCATGGTCAGATCCCGTATCCGACCGCCACGCGGCGGCCGGTATCAGCCGCCTGTTTGACGGCGGCGGCGACGGCCAGCGACTTGACGCCATCGACGCCAGTTGCGGCGGGCTCGCCCTCGCCATAGGCCGCGGACACGAAGCGCTTCACCGCCTGCGCATAGAGGTTGTGCGCGCTGTATGGGACCGTGTGACGGCCGGCTGCCGTGACCAGTTCGATCTCGCCGACCGGGCGCTGGGTCATCACGCCCCGGGCGATGATCGAGCCCTCGGTGCCGTGCAGTTCGATGCCGGTGCCGGCATGGGCATGGGTGAAGCTTTCATGCGCGAACACCTGCGCGCCGGATGGCATCGACCAAACGGACATGACGCTGTCTTCAACGCCCTCGCCCATGCCGGACGCCGCCGCCATCGCAACCACATCAACCGGGTCTTCACCGAGATGGAACCGCACCGTGTCGGCGTCGTGAACGGTGATGTCGGCGATTACGCCGCCGCCGGCTGAAGCATCATTGATGCGCCAGCCTTGCAGGTGCGGCGGGAGGAAGACGGCATGATGGACGCGCACCGACAGGACGCGGCCGATGCGGCCCGACCGAACCAGTGCGCGAATGGCCATGTGCGAACCGGCGTTGCGCAAATGATGGTTGGTGCCGAGCACCACTCCCTTGGCCGCCGCTGCCGAAACCATGGCCGCGGCATCCGCTACCGTCATCGCCAGCGGCTTTTCGCACAGCACGTGCCTGCCCGCAGCAATGGCCGCCATCGCCTGCGGAAGATGCTTTTCATTGGTGGAGGAAATATAGACCGCATCAACAGAAGTGTCTGCAAGAAGCGCGTCGAGATCGGTTCCGGAATTCGGGATGGCATGCATCGACGCATAGTCCGCAACGCGCCGGGCGTCCGATCCCATGACCCAGGCCACGGTTCCGCCTTCGCCCCTGAGCGCGCCAATCATGTGTTCGGCTGCGATCGTGCTCGCGCCGACAACCCCCCATTTCATTCCATTCCTCCCGAATTGGAACGATCCATAACTGAGTTTGTAACGTTCCAAGAGTCAAGTTAAATTCAGCGCCGGGTCTGCGAATCTCAAAAGCCCATCAGCGACCGGGATACGGAGGACCCGAGGCTTGTCCGGTCGCGCCTCCCATTGGGATGCAGGCCTGTGAATCCGCGCGGAGATGGGTTACGCTCACGGCAGTTGAGTGCGTTTGTGAAGGCTGAGTGAGCGCGTGGCACGATTTTGGCGGCCCATTCCAACAGGTCTCCCGCAGCGGGGAAGCGGGTTGAGCCTTTCCGTGGGAGGAGCGGCGGCGCTCGCTATTGCGACCGCGGCAGTTCCTGGGCCCGCTTCGGCTTTTGAGTTGTTCGGCCGCAATTGGTTCGGCGGCGCGGATGTCGCTGTTGTCAATGATCCTGTCCGCTACATGGCAGTCATCAGCCTCGCGCCGGGCGAGGCTGACCCGGACCTCGTGGAGAAACTCTCCGCCGCTTCCGAACTTGTGCGGCTTCAGACGGATCCCGTGGAGGGTGACATCGGTCTCGTGGCCCGGGCCGACGCGGACTTCAGGCGGCTTGTCGGCACCCTTTACGAGGAGGCTCATTACGACGGGACCGTTACAATCCGTCTCGACGGGCAGATGCTGGCCGAAATCGCGCCAGACCACGCATTCCAGCGCGACAGGCCTGTGACAATCCAAATCGAGGTCGCACCCGGCCCCGGATACACGCTCGGTGCCGTGCGCCTGACGGATGAAACGGGCGCGGTCATTCCAACCCCGGACGTCCTGCTGGAGCCCGGACAAAAGGCCGGCTCCGGGCGCATCCTCGACGCCGAGGACCGCATCATTGCTGACATGCGCGCCGACGGGTTTGGCCTCGCGGCGGTGGGCGGGCGTGACATCGTCGCGGATTCACAGTCGCGGACGCTTGATGTGTCTTTGTCATTCCGGCGCGGTCCCCTCACCCCGTTTGGCGAGACCGTTGTGACGGGAACGCGTGACGTCGATGCGGCGTTCGTGGCGCGGATGGCCGCAATCGAGCCCGGCGCGCCGTTTTCGCCTGAAGACCTCAGACGCGCAGAGCGGCAATTGCGGGCGCTTGACGTGTTCTCGTCGATCTCCGTGCGGGCCGGACAGCAGATCGGTGAGGATGGCCGCCTCCCCGTCATCGTCGAGGCGGCGGAACGCAAGCACCGATATTTCGGCGGAGGGCTGACTTTTGCCTCGGATGATGGCGCAGGAATTGAGGCCTATTGGGGGCATCGCAACCTGTTCGGACATGCAGAGAAACTGAGGATCGAAGGGAGCGTCGGGCGCATCGGTGAGGCGGGCACATTTGAAGGGCTCAATTTCAACGCGCGACTGCTGTTTGAAAAGCCGGGCATTCTCGGGCCGCACTCCAAGTTTGTCGCATCGGCCCAGTTCCGACAAACCAATTCGGACGCGTTCCGGCGTTTGTCCGGTGCAGCCGAGGCCGGCATCGAGACCGAGCTCGGAGATGACCGGTCGTTGTCTGTCAGGGCCGTCCTCGACTATTCGCGCGTCGAAACGCTCACCCGGTCAACCGAGTATCTCACAGCATCACTGCCCATCGAATATGCGGTTGACCGGCGCGATGACCCACTCGACCCGACCGCCGGGTGGCGCGGATTGATGCGTGTGACACCCGCGCATGAGTTTCGTTCGGGCACGAGCTTCCTCAAGCTGGAAAGCGAGGTGTCCGCCTACCGCGCGCTTGACGGCGACGGGCGTCTGGTCCTGGCCGGACGCATTGCGGCGGGCACTCTCATCGGTGCCGGTTTGGCACAGGTGCCGCTGGACCAGCGCTTTTTTGCAGGCGGCGGCGGCTCGGTGCGGGGTTACGGGTTTCAGGGCATCGGGCCGCGCGACGCGGACAATGCGCCGACCGGCGGACTGTCCTTCGCAGAAATCTCGGCCGAATTGCGCGCCCGGCTGACGGACACCGTGGGCGTGGCGCTGTTTGTCGATGGCGGCACCGTTTCGGCCGGGCGCACACCCGACCTTGGTGCACTCCGCTTTGGAGCCGGCGCCGGGCTGCGCTATCTGACACCGTTCGGGCCATTGCGCCTTGATGTTGCCGTTCCGCTCGACAAAAAGACGAACGACCCTGATTTCGGCGTCTATGCCGGCATCGGGCAATCGTTTTGAGGCCAAGCGCTTGAGCAGGCACGACGCCAAGTCCGGCTCCGCAATCCGACGCCTCGCCCGCGGGCTCGCCCTGGTCGCGGGTGTGGCGGGCGCTGTTGCCGCTCTGGCGACCGTCGTGCTGATGACACCGCCCGGCGGATGGCTTGCAGCGCGCCTCATCGAGACGCTCGTCAGCAATGACCGGCAGACACTCAGGCTTGACGGTGTTTCGGCTCCGCTGGCCCATACCGTCATGATCGACGGCATGACCCTCCGGTCGCCGGACGGCGAAAATCTTGTGACAGCCGAAGCGATCAGGCTGTCTTTGTCCTTTGCCGATCTGTGGCGCGCGAGGCTGACCGTGCACGAACTGGAGATCGGGAGCGCCACACTCATCGGCCTGCCGGAACCTGCCGCCGAACCGGCGCAGGCATCGCTTCCGATCGGGATCGCGCTTGAGGCGTTTGCGGTGCGGAGTCTCGAAGTCAGGCACCCTGTCTTGGACGTCCCGGCCCGGCTCACCCTTCAGGGCAGCGCCGCGCTGCTGCGCGACGACATGAGCGGCGTTGAACTGGAGATCAGGCCCGAGGAAAGGACGGCCGGGAGCGTCGATGGCCTGTTGATGCTCGCGGCGTCACTGGACCCGCAAACCGGAAGCATCGCGGGGCGGCTAACCCTTGAAGACTCGGAAGACAGGGCGTTTGCCGCGATGCTCGCCCTGCCGGACGCCGGCCGTCTGGGACTTGAAGGCAGGATTGCCGGAGATGCCGGCACCTGGACCCTTGACCTTCAAGGAATGCTCGATGATCTGGACGCGATGGTGCTTTCGGTCACACGGGTGTCAGCGGGCGAAGACCGGTATGTCGCGCAAGGGAAGGGATCATTTTCTCCGTTTGCGCCTCGGATCGTCGCGCCGCTTCTTGCCGGGCCAACCTCCATTTCCGCCGACATACGGCACCAAGCGACGACCGGCCATGTCGCAATCGACATGCTTGCCCTGGAGAATGAGGCGCTTTCCCTTTCGGCTGAGGGATCGGTGACAGCGGATGCGGCAAGCACCCTGCGCGCCGGGCTGGAGTTGAAACGGTCGACGTTCCTGCCCGTCGGACAAGGCGTGTCCATTGCCCCGCTCAGCGCCTCGCTCACGATGGATGGCACGGCGAAATCGGCAGGCTTGCGTGCCGTGGTCGATGGAGCAGGCCTATCCATGCCGGGGCTGGAACTGCAACGGCTTTCGTTTGAGCTGACGGGCAGCGGGTTTGACCTCATGGAGATGCGGGGGGCGCTGGACATCCGGGCGGGCGTCGCCAAAACCGGCGCGAGCGACCTGCGCCTTGCGAGCCTGCTTGCCAACGGCGTCAACGCACAGATGCAACTCGCCATCGACGGATCGGCCTGGTCCCTGGCGCAGCCGCTGTCCATCGAAACGGGGACAGCAAAAGCGACACTTGCGGGATCGGGCGCAACTGATCTTGCCACGTTGGACCTCGACCTTGAGGCCTCGGTGCGCACAGCCATCCTTGATCCGGCACTGGAAGCCCGCCTCGGGCGATCCGCCACGCTGAGGGCGGATATCGTGAAGGCCGATGACCGGGTGACACTTGATCAGGTGTCCGCCACCGCTGGGCCATTGCGACTGACCAAGGGCCGCCTCGCTGCCGATGCCGGCACAGTGGAGGGATTTGCGAACATAGCGGTCTCGTCCCTGTCGCAGGCGGGGGCCGGCCTCGATGGCGTGCTGGGCGCCGATGTGACTGTCAGCGGCACGCCCGCTTCACTCGTCGCAGCGTTCGACACGTCCGCGACGGTGCGCGCGCCGGGGGGCGGTGAATTGCCCTTGCGCGCCACCGGCGAGGCCGCCTTTGGCGCCCAAGGACTTTCTGTGACGCGGGTGGACGCCTCATTTGCGGGCAACAGCCTTCGCGGTAGCCTGTTTGCGGGCCGCACGGATGATGGTGTGGCTTTTGATCTTCCAAACCCGGGTGTCATTGCCGCTCTGTTTGGCGAACGGCTGGAAGGCGCGGTCTCCGGCGCGGTGCGGCCGCTCGGCTCGCGCTTTGCCGATGGATTCACCCTGACGTTGTCGAGCCGTCAACTGGCACATGTGGCACTGGGCGTCTCCAATGCATCCATTTCCGCCACTTATGACCCGCAAGGGGCGCAGCGCGCGCTGACAGGGACTGTGAAGGCCGAAAGTATCGATGTCGCGGGCCGCAGGCTCACCGATCTTGATGCCGCTTTGGAAAGTGGGGCGGGCGATTCTCCCGTCACGCTATCTGTTTCCGCCATGCTGGACGGCATGCCGCTCAGCGCGACAGGAACGGTCCAGAGCGAAAATGGCCTGACGCGGGTCCAACTCGGGTCGGCGTCAGCGACGATTGAAGGGCGGCGGCTTGCACTGACGGCTCCGGCAACTATCAGCCTCGACAGCGGCGGATCGCTGATCGACGCGCCCGCCATCGGTGTGTCGGGCGGGCAAGTGGCGCTGACCGGGCAATTTCAGCCCACGCTTGACATCAACGCCACGCTGCGCGGCGTGCCTTTGGATGTCGTGCGGATCATCAATCCGGCAGTCGCGCTCGACGGGACGGTGTCGGGCCGCGTGACAGCATCGGGCCGCCTTCCATCGCCTGCCGCCCGCTACGAGCTTGCGTTTTCCGGCCTCTCGCTGCCGCAAATGCGGGCGGCCGGTCTGCCCCCGTTGGCTGTCGCGGCCTCGGGCGGGCTCGAAGGCCAGACCTTGACGCTTGATGCGCGGATCACCGGCGTCGACGGGCTTGATCTCAGGGCTTCCGGTGGTGTCAGGCTCGATGCGGGCCCGCAGCTTGACCTGAAGCTCAGCGGTCCGGTGCCGGTTGGCATCGCGCGCGAACGGCTTGCCGCTTCGGGCCTGTCGGTGACCGGAAACACGGCACTTGATCTGACGGTCCGCGGCCGTGCCGATGCGCCGGCCCTTTCCGGTGCCGTGCGCATGCGTGACGGGCGGATTGTCAGCCTTGCCGCCGCGCTTGACCTGCGCGACGTGGCCGCCGATTTCAATCTGCAAGACGACAGGCTGACGGTCGCGCGCTTCACCGGCAGCATCGCGACCGGCGGGACCGTTTCTGTTGGCGGCGCTGTCGGGCTTTCACCGGGCGCCGGGTTCCCGGCCGACCTGACAGTTGCGGTCCGCGACGGTCGCTATCTGGATGGCCGCAACATCGCGGCGCGCTTCAATGCGGACCTTACCCTGTCCGGCCCGCTCTTGCGTGACCCGCTCGTCGCAGGCGAGATCGATCTCGCTTCCGTCGCCATCACCGTGCCGGACAGTCTGCCGCGCGCCATCACAACTCTCAACATCGAACGCCGCAATGCGTCGCGTGCGGTCAGCGCGCAGGATGTGCGTCTGGCGGGCAAACCGAACGATGCATCCGGCGGAGTGCGTCTCGCGGTGGCCGTCTCAGCACCGTCCGGCATCGTCGTGCGCGGGCGCGGCATCGACGCCGAACTGGGCGGAGCGCTGCGGCTGGAAGGGCGCTCCTCCGCGCCGCGCGCGGTTGGCGGTTTTGAACTCCGCCGCGGCGCGCTTGATCTGCTCGGTCGCAAACTGCGCTTCACCGAAGGCACCCTCACCTTCACCGGCAGCCTGACACCGGTCGCGGATTTGCTCGCCAGCGCGCAGGCGCAGTCCAGCACGGTCTCGGTTCGCGCCGCCGGTCCGGTCGATGCGCTGGAGTTCACCTTCGCTTCGGTTCCCTCCCTGCCGGAGGAGGAGGTTCTGGCGCTTCTGGTGTTCGGCCGGTCCTTTTCCAACCTCTCGCCGTTGCAAATCGCGCAATTGGCCCAATCCGTCGCCCAGTTGACAGGTATCGCGCGCGGGCCCGGGGTGCTGGAGCGCCTCACCCGCGCGGCAGGGCTGGACAGCGTGGATGTGGACACCGACGAGGCGACGGGTTCAACGGCGGTGCGCGTCGGCAAGGCATTGAACGAGCGCACCCAAGTGAGCGTTCTGCGTCCGGCACACGGGCGCGCATCGACCTCGATATCGGCGGCGGCGTCCAATTGCGTGGCGAAACATCCACGGACGGAAAGACGCGCGGCGGCCTGTTCTTCGAGCGGGACTATTGACAGTCCGAAGTGGGATGAGGCCATGCAACCCGCACGGTCGTCGTGCCGCTGCGGCCGCGCGACCCATGGCGTGTCGGACAAGGCGACAAACGCATCCGTCATCCGGACGTGGGCGGCAGGGTCAGGACTGTGGCCGCAAAGACCGTGATCCAAGACTGGGCGACTTGCGCAAAAAATCAGCTTGACCAGTCAACAGAGGGCTGAAGCAATGGGCTTCCCTGATCTGGGATCCAGGGTCCTGACCCTAGGCTTGCTGGCATTGGAACAATTGGAAGGGCCCTGAAATGGCAAAGCGTATGGTCACCCTCGGCGTCGCGCAATTTGCGTGTGGCGATGACCACGCGGCCAACGCCGATACCGCCGAGCGGCTGGTGCGCGAGGCAGCGGGCAAAGGCGCAAACATCATCCTGTTGCAGGAACTGTTCCACGGGCCGTATTTCTGCAAGGACGAGCGGCCGGAATTTTTCCGATGGGCCAAACCTTTTGCAGGCAACCCCTTGATCGCGCGCTTTGCGGCAGTTGCGCGTGAACTTGGCGTGGTGCTGCCGGTCTCGTTCTTCGAGCAGGCGGGCCCGGCGCATTTCAACTCGGTCGCGATGGTCGATGCCGATGGCATGGTGATGGGGCTTTACCGCAAGAGCCACATTCCTCAGGGGCCGGGCTACGAGGAGAAATACTACTTCACGCCCGGCGATACCGGCTTCAAGGTCTGGGAGACGGCATTCGGCAAGGTTGGCATCGGCATCTGCTGGGACCAATGGTTCCCGGAATGCGCCCGCGCCATGGCGCTGATGGGGGCGGAAATCCTGCTCTACCCGACCGCCATCGGCTCCGAACCACCAGACCCGACATGGGATTCGCAGCCGCATTGGGAGCGCGTCATGTGTGGCCATGCGGGCGCGAACATGATGCCGCTTGCCGCCTCCAACCGCATCGGCACCGAACCTGCGCCCGCCGGGCGCGATGTCACGTTTTACGGCTCATCCTTCATTGCAGACGAAACGGGGGCTGTCGTGGCACGCGCATCCCGTGACGCGGAGACGGTCCTGACAGCGACCTTCGATCTGGAGAAGACCGACCTGTTCCGCCGGACTTGGGGCGCGTTCCGCGACCGCAGGCCGGAGCTCTACGGCGCGCTGAAGGGGTTTGGCTGACAGTGTCTTGCCGCCGCAACAGTCCGATCCTTCATGGTGAGGTGCATTTTCCTTCTGGTTCGAGGCTCGCATGCGCTCGCACCTCACCATGAAGGAAAATGCCTCGAACCACGAAGGACCATAGGATCGTCACTTGTTCACGTCCGTCCAGATCTTGGTGTAGAGTTCATTGATCTCCGGCGGGCAGGATTCGAGGAAGACGCCGGCCGACGCGAACTCCGCTGGCACCACCAATTCCGGCGCTGTCTTCATGGCTTCGTCCATGAAGGCCTCCGAACCGGCGATGCCATTGGCATAGCGGGCGAAGTTCGACAGCATCGCGGCGTTTTCCGGCGCCATGATGAAGTTCAGGAAGGTCTTGGCGTTTTCGACGTTCTTGGCGTCCTTCAAGAGCGCGACCGAATCCATGAAATAGGGAAAGCCCTCTTTCGGGAAGCCGAAGCGCACATCGGGGTTCTGTTCACGCGAGCGCATCGCTGCACCGTTCCAGTAGTAAGCCGCGCCATAGTCGCGCGAGGCGAATTTCTCGATCGTGCCATAGTCCATGGCGATCCATTTCGGCTTGGCTTCGACCAGCTTGTCACGGACCTTCTTCAGCATTTCGAGGTCGCCCGAGCACCACTCTCCGCCCATGTAACGGATGGTGGCAAACAGCACGTCGTTCATTTCAGGCGCGACGTTGATCTTGCCGACGAGTTCGGCGGGCGGATCAAGGAAAATGGCCGAGGTGTTGATGTCGCCCTTGAAGAGCGACGAATCGACGATGATCCCGGTCAGGCCCCATTGCCAGGGAACGGTCAGCTTGCGGCCCGGGTCCCAGGCGACATCCACCCATTGCGGCGCGATGTTCTTGAAGTTCGGCATGTCCGGAATGCCCGGCTCGACGATCAGCCCTTCGGAGGCGAATATCTGCACATAGTTGGCCGATGGCACCACAAGGTCGAAACCATGGCCGCCTGCGCGGATTTTGGCGAGCGCGGTGTCGTTGGAATCATAGTCGGTGACGTTGACCTTGATCCCGGTCTCCTTCTCGAATTTCGCGAGCATTTCGGGGCTGGTGTAATTGCCCCAATTGTAGAGGTTCAGTTCGCCTGCGGCGTGGGCGAGGCCAGCAGTGAGCCCCAGCGCCAGAGTGGCTGTCAGGCCGAGCAATGTCTTTTTCATCCCTGTTCTCCTGTTGGTGTGGCAATTGATCGAACGCGATGTCCGGCAGCTCACTCACGCCGCCGGGTGATGAGGAAGAAGGCTGTCACGATCACCACGCTGATGGCAAGGAAGACTGTGGCGATGGCGTTGATTTCCGGCGTGACGATGCGGCGCAACTGGCCGAGCATGTAGGTGGGCAGCGTGTCCTGCCCGCCGGATTTGACAAACTCCGTGATGACCACGTCATCCAGCGAAATGACGAAGGCCAGCATGAAGCCGGCGATGATGCCCGGGCGCAGCAAGGGCAATGTCACCCGGCGGAACGCCTGCCATGGTGTCGCGTAGAGGTCGGCCGCGGCCTTTTCCAGTGTCAGGTCCATCGCTTCCAGCCGCGCGCGGATCGGCAGGTAGGCAAACGGGATGCAGAAGGCGGCGTGCGCCAGCACCAGATAGCCAAGGCCCGAATAGCCCGTCCACACCTTGATGCGTGAGAACACGATCAACAGCGCCACCGCGGTGACGATTTCCGGCACCATCAACGGCTGGTTGATGAAGGCGTATTTGAACGTCAACCCGCGATAGGGCGGCGTCCGCGTGGTGGCGAGCGCGGCCAGCGTTGCCGCAACCGTGGCGATGGCGGCGGCGAGCGTCGCGATCAGGAAGGAGCGGAGCGCCGCCTCCTGCACGACCTCGTTGCTCCAGGCCGACTTGAACCAGCGCAGCGAAAACCCTTCCCAGACCGCGACGCTTTCCCCGGCGTTGAACGCGTAGAACACCAGCACGACGATCGGCAGGTAGAGCGCGAAGAAGGTGAACATCGCAACGAAGGCAAACCCGGGGAGGCGGCGCACATCAAATGGCGAGGGCGGCGCGCGGCGCGACAACTCAGCCATGGCCGCGCACTCCCGAGCGGGTTGCGTTGCGCACATAGAACAAGAGCGCCACCATCACGATCAGCATCAGCGTGATCGAAAGCGCCGCACCGAGCGGCCAATCGCGCCCGGCGCCGAACTGCAATTCGATGAGATTGCCGAGCATCATGTTCTTGCCGCCGCCGAGAACCCGCGGCGTGACGTAGGCACCAAGCGACGGGATGAAGACGAGGATCGACCCGGCGATGACGCCCGGCTTCACCAGCGGGAAAATAATGCGCCTGAGCACCTGCCAACGCCCCGCATAGAGGTCATATCCGGCCTCGATCAGGCGGAAATCGATGCGGTCCATCGCGGCATAGAGCGGCAGCACCATCAACGGCAGATAGACATAGGCCATGCCAAGCAGGATCGCAGTATCCGTGTAGAGGATCTGGATCGGAGTGCTGATGAGACCGAGCGCCATGAGGCTGTTGTTCAAAATCCCCTCATTGCGGATCACCTCCTGCATGGCGAAGGTGCGGATCAGGAGGTTCGTCCAAAACGGGATGGTGACGAGGAACACCCAAATGTCACGGGTCGCACGCGGCCGGGTCGCGATGAACCAGGCGGTCGGGAAACCGAGCAGAAGCGTGATTGCCGTCGTCATCAGCGACAGCGACACCGAGCGCCAGAAGATCGAGGCATGCGCATCCGCGATGCCGATGGTGCCGTCAAAAATATCCTGAGACAGGAAGACGTTGAACCAACCCTCCAGCGAGAAGGTCCACGGCTTCACATCGCCGAAATCGCCCTTCTCCATGAAGGAATAGGCGAGCATGACAAACAACGGCCCGATGGCCGCGACAAAGACAATGACAAGAGCCGGGGCGGACAGGAGCCAGCGGGTGCGGATATCGCGGGCGGCGGCGGCGTTGGCTGACTGTTCCGCCGGGTTCATCGGCTCAGTCCCTCAGGATATGGGCCGCGCCATCGGCGAGCGCGAAGGTTGCGCGCGCGCCCTGTGCGGGGGCGGCGTTGCCGGTGCGGGCCGGCATGCGCGCGATCAGCGGTGTCCCGTCATCCAGCCGTGCACGGAATTGCAGATCGTTGCCGGAATAGATCACGGTTTCGATCCGGCTGCCAAAACCGTTGGCCGGGCCGCTCGGATCAAACACCAACTGCTCGGGGCGGATGACAACCGTGACACGACCGCCTTCCGGCGCGCCTTCAGCCAGGCGCGCCCGGATCTGCGGCCCGCAACAGAGCTTGACCTGCGCCATCCGGCCATCGACCGAGAGCACATCGCCTTCGACGAAATTTGCTTCGCCAATGAAGTCGGCGACAAACCGCTCGGCAGGATGCTCGTAAATGTCGCGCGGCGCGCCGATTTGCAGAATGCGCCCCGCCGACATGACGGCGATGCGGTCGGACATCGACAACGCCTCCTCCTGGTCATGCGTCACGAACACGAAGGTGATGCCCGTCTCATGCTGCATCCGCTTCAGTTCGATCTGCATCTCCTTGCGCAATTTGTAATCGAGCGCCGACAGAGGCTCGTCGAGCAGCAGCACTTTCGGTGCCGGCGCAAGCGCGCGAGCGAGCGCCACGCGCTGCGCCTGACCGCCGGAGATCTGGTCGGTGCGGCGGTCCTTCAGCGT
>JALOTE010000097.1 GCA_025458045.1 Rhizobiaceae bacterium | reverse complement strand
CAGCACCAGCGCCGCAATGGACAGGACATAGGGCAGCATGAGGAAGAACTGGTAGGGGATGACGCCGCCCGCCGCCGTTTGCAGGCGGATCTGCCAGGCGTCAAACGCCGCAAACAAAATCGCGTCAAAGAAGAACGAATTGAAGGCCGACAGTGTGAGGAACGCGCCGCCAACCGCCATCAGCGCCGAGCCGGCCATCACCGCGCCGATGCGCAAACCCGTCACCGACATGCCTTGGGCTTCCACCGCTGCCGGGTTTTCGCCGACGGCCCTCAACGCGAGGCCGAGCGGAGTGCGGTGCAGCACATAGGCAACGACGCCGACGGTGATGAAGGCGAGATAGGTCAGCGGCGTCTGGTTGAAGAACGCTTCGCCCAGCACCGGAATGTCCGACAGGAGCGGCACGGCGAAGGGCTGCATCGGCTCGATCTTCGGCGGCGACGTCACTTCCGGCAATGCGACGCGATAGGTGAAATAGGTGAGCGCGGTGGCAAGCAGCGTCACGCCGATGCCGGTCACATGCTGCGACAGGCCGAGCGGCACCGTCAGCGTGCCGTGCAGCAGGCCGAACATCGCGCCAGCCAAGGCCGCGACGATGACGCCGAACCACAGGTCGCCCCCAAGGTAAACCGTCATCCAGCCCGCGAACGCCCCCGCCACCATGATGCCTTCGATGCCAAGGTTCAGCACGCCCGCCCGTTCGCAGATCAGTTCGCCCATGGTGGCGAAGATCAGCGGCGATGCGATGCGGATCGCCGCCACCCAGAACGACGCCTGGAACAGGATGTCGAAGGCTTCCATGCCGCTCACCTCCAACGGATGCGGTGGCGCGTCAGCATGATCGCCGCCACCATGGTGAGAAGCGCGGTCGCCACCATCACATCGGCGATGTAGCTTGGCACGCCGGCCGAGCGGCTCATCGCATCCGCCCCGACGAAAATCCCGGCAACGAAGATCGCCGATACGACGACGCCGAGCGGGTTGAGCAGCGCCAGCATCGCAACGACGATGCCTGTCATGCCGTAACCGGCCGACAGGTCCAGCGTGAGATTGCCCTTCAACCCCGCCACTTCCGAAAAGCCGCCCAATGCCGCAAGCCCGCCGGACAGCAGGGCCGTCATCGCCAGCACGCGGTTGACGGGAATGCCGGCGAAGCGCGCGGCCTGTGCATTGTGGCCGACGGCGCGCATGCGGTAGCCGAGCGTCGTTTTCGCCATGATGAACCAGACGATGACGGCCGAGGCGATCGCCAGCACGAAGCCGAAATGCAGCCGCTTGCCCTGGATGAGGCGCGGCAGTTGAGCTTCGGCGATGACGCGCGGGCTTTGCGGCCAGCCCATGCCCATCGGGTCTTTCAACGGGCCTTCAAGCAGGTAGGACACAAACAGCAGCACGATGAAATTGAGAAGCAGCGTTGTCACCACCTCGTCAACGCCGAAGCGCATCTTCATCAGCGCAGGGCCGAGCAGCAAGAGCGCACCGGCCAACATCGCCGCAGCCATCAGGATCGGGATGAGGATGGGTGCGGGGAGCGGCAGTGCCCCGGTGCCAAGCAACACGGTTGCCACTGCGCCCATGTAAAGCTGCGCCTCGGCGCCGATGTTCCAGAGCCTGGCGCGGAAGGCGACGGCGATGGCAAGGCCCGTGAAAATCAGCGGCGTCGCCCGCGTCAGCGTTTCGAGCAGCGCGAATTGCGAGCCCGCCGCGCCCTTGATGACCTGGCCGAACACGGCAAGCGGGTCGGCCCCCGCGATCATGACGAGGCTGGCCGTCACCGCGAGCGTGGCCGCAAGCGCCAGCGCCGGATAGCCGACGAGGCGGGAGGGTGAAGCATCGGCGACAGGCTCAAGCCGCATCGGCGTTTCTTTCAAGGCCCCGCGCTTCAAATCCTTGCCCGGCCATCAGCGCCGCGACATCGGCGATCGACACATCGCTGCGCGCCATCGGCCGCGACAGACGCCCGCCCGACATCACGATGACGCGGTCGGAAAGCGACAGCACCTCGTCGAGATCCTCCGAGATCAACAGGATCGCCGCCCCGCGGTCGCGCGCTTCGGCGAGGCGCTGCTGCACATAGGCGACCGCGCCGACATCCAGCCCGCGCGTCGGCTGGTTGGCGATGATGACCTGCGGCGCACCATCGAGCGCGCGGCCAAGGATCAGTTTCTGCATGTTGCCGCCCGACAGAAGCCGCACCCGCGTTTCCGGCGCGGGCACCTTAACGTCATAGGCGGAAATGAGTTTCAGCGCGAAATCACGCGCTGCCCGCCAGTTGATCAGGCCGGAGCGCGAAAACCGCGCCTCGTCATGACGCTCGGAAATCACGTTTTCCGTCACGTTCATGTCGGCGATCATCCCGGTCGCGTGGCGGTCCTCGGGGATGCGGGCGATGCCGCTCGCCAGCGCCGCTTTCGGCGTCCATCGCGTCACGGGTGCGCCGTCAATCAGGATGCGGCCCTGCTCCGGCGTGATCATGCCTTCGATCAGCCCTGCGATGACCGATTGCCCGTTGCCTGACACCCCGGCCATGCCGGTGATTTCACCGGCATGAAGCGAAAGCGAAATGTGCTCCACACGGATGCGCCCGCCGGGACCTTGGGCGGTGACATGCTCAAGCGTGAGCATATTGCGGCCCGGCGCGGCGGGCTTGAGCGCCGGTTGCGGCACGTCCGCCCCCACCATCAGGCTTGCAAGCTCGGCGGCGCTCGTCTCCTCGATGCGCCGCTCGCCGACGACGCGCCCGCCGCGCAGCACGATGACACGCGACGCCGCCGCAATCACCTCATGCAATTTGTGCGAGATGAAGATGACGGAAAGGCCCCGTTCCGCCAGCCGTCTGAGCGTGGAAAACAGGCTTTGCGCCTCGGTCGGCGTCAGCACCGCCGTCGGTTCGTCGAGGATGAGGATGCGCGCATCACGGTAAAGCGCTTTGAGGATTTCCACACGCTGGCGTTCGCCGACAGTCAGCGCTGACACCTTGGCCGCCGGATCGACGGCGAGGCCGGACTCCGCCGACAGACGGGCAAGCTTTTCGGCGGCGGCGTCACGCGCGCTGCGAAACGCAAGAAGCGGTTCGGTGCCCAGCATGATGTTGTCGAGCACGCTCATCTGTTCGGCGAGCGTGAAGTGCTGGTGCACCATGCCGATGCCTGCCGAAAGCGCCGCTTTCGGATCGCCGGGCGGCAGCTTCCGGCCGAACGCCTCGACTTCCCCCGAGTCGGCCACGTAATGGCCAAACAGGATGTTCATCAGCGTTGTCTTGCCCGCGCCGTTTTCGCCAAGAAGCGCGATCACCTCGCCCTCGGCCAGATCGAACGAGATCGCCTCATTGGCGGCAAGCGCGCCGAACCGCTTGGTGATGTCGGACAGGCGGAGCACCGGCCCCGCCTCGTCCTTGCCCTGCCGCCCCACAACCGGCCGCCGTCAGGTCGATTTCGGCTCTTCATCATTGATGGTGACGGTGTAGGTGCCGGCCTTGATCGCCGCTTCGCGCTCGGCCACAAGCGCCATCACCTCGGCCGGAACCTTGCCTTCGAACGTGCCGAGCGGAGGAATGGAGCAGCCGCCCTCCTTCATGAAGGAATAGACTCCGTAGTCTTCGGCCTTGAACGTCTTGTCGCGCACCTTCTTGATGGCGGTGTCGAGCGTCGGCTCGAAATGCCACAATGCGGACGTGACCACGGTTTCCGGGTAATCGGCCTGCGTGTCGATGACGTTGCCAATCGACAGGATGCCGCGCTCCTTGGCTGCATCCGACACGCCGAAGCGTTCCGCATACATGACATCGGCGCCGGCATCGATCTGCGCGAATGCGGTCTCCTTGGCTTTCGGCGGGTCAAACCATGAGCCGATGAAGGCCACCTGGAACTTGGTGCCCGGCGCCGTTTCCGAAACACCGGCCATGAAGGCATGCATGAGCCGGTTGACCTCGGGGATCGGGAACCCGCCAACCATGCCGACATTCTTCGACTTGGTCATCGCGCCGGCGATCAGCCCGGTCAGGTAGGACGCGTCCTGGATGTAATTGTCGAAGACGGCGAAGTTGGGCGTGTCATCGGCAGGCTTGAAGGACGAGCCCATCAGATAGGCCTTGTCGGGATAGTCGCGCGCCACCTGCCGGGCTGCGTCCTCCACCGCGAACACCTCGCCGATGATGAGGTCGTGGCCCGCCTCCGAATATTCGCGCATCACGCGCTCATAATCGGCGTTGGCGGTATTTTCGGAGAAGACATAGTCGATGTCGCCGCGTTCGACGGCGGTCATCGCCGCCTTGTGGATGCGGCTGACCCATTGTTGCTCGACCGGCACGGTGTAGATGGCGGCCACTTTCAGCTTGGCCGTCTGCGCCGAGGCACGGCCGACAAGGCCCGGCAAGGCGAGCAAGCCTGCTCCGGCGGCGGTTGCCTGCAAAACCGAACGCCGGCTGATCGTCGAACGCATTGGTGAAACTTTGTGCACGTTGGCCTCCTGTTGTCCCTGTTTGCCTCAAACGGCGCATGTTCGCCCCGGGAATCCAGCCGTTGGATGCGTGCTGATTGCAGCGCTTGGCCCCAGCCTTGACTTCGCCCCCCGCCACGCGTGCGGGACGGATGTTTGCAGGCTAACCAAAACCGCCACCAGTGGCAATCAACGCCATGATCCCGTGTGACGCTAGGCAAGGCATATGCCAACAGCCAAAGAAAAAGCCGCCCCGAAGGGCGGCTTTGCCAGACCGGTGCGGCGGACGCGACTTACTGCGTCACGACATTGGCGAGGGCGGCTTCGATGCGCTCCGAGGAACGCTTGTTGAGCTTTACCGCTTTGATGGCGTCAAGGTTGGTCGGCGCGCCGACCTGGATCGCCATCACCATGCCCATGGTGAAGTGCGGGGTGCATTTCACGAGGTAGATGCCCTCGGCGGTCGGCGTGATGGTGAATTCCTCGTTGATCTTGGATTTGAACGGCTCGGCGCCTTCCGGCAAGGCGTCCTTGACGTTCTCGACGAGGTGGCCCTTGTCGGTCGGGATGAACTTGATGGAGTCGCCCGGCATGGCTTTCACGAACGCCGGCTCGAACACCATGGGCTGGTTGTCCGCGCCTTTGTTCAACATTTTCACTTCGTGAACGGTCTGCGCCAGCGAAGCGACAGTGGAAAGAAGGACCGCGGCAGCGGCGGTTGCGAGGGTCTTGAACATGGAACACTCCGTTGGGTGGGACGTCATGCAGTCAGGGATGGAAATCCGGTGGCGGCATAGCGGATTTTGGTCGTTTCGCAAGCGCGCCTATGGTCACACCCCTGTCATCGGCATAGTGCTTGTCAACTGAACCGGGCATGAACCGGTGTCAGGTCGGGGTGATGGCGGCGGCCTGTGTCAGGGCGCCTCGAAATTCACGGTCACCTTGGCGACGGGAAAGCCGAACTTGTAGACGATCGCCGTGTTCAGCACCGAGCCGTCGTCCTGCAGCACCAGCGTATCGGCAAACCGCACCTTGTTGGCCTGGTTCTTGGAATCGAGATAGACATTGTAGGAAAACGTCGCCCGCTTGCCGTTGACGGTCAGCGTCGTTGTGCCGATCACGTCTTCGCGGGTGCCGACATAGGTGTCGGGCCCGGTCTTGGTGAAGCGCCAGGTCTTGCGGTCTTTCTCGCCGTCATTGAAAACGAAATCCTCCACCATGGTCAGCGTCTTGCCGTCCCATGTGGTCTTCAGGTCGACGGTGAATGACCGTTTCGTGCCGTTGATGGCGGCAAATGAGCCGGTCGCCCGCTTGATCTGCGGCAGCACCTTTTCCAGATGCATGGTCTGCGGTTGGGTTACGTCCTTGGCAAAGCCGGGAACCACGTTCATGGGCAGCATCACGGCCAATGCCGCGCCCAGGACAGAGGGTGCGCGCATCATGGGACCGTCTCCTTGTTTGGCGTTCAGATGCGCTCTTTACGCGCGCCAAAACACGGCGGATTGCCGCCCGCCGCACGAAAACGGAGTGGCATTATGACGTTTTTGCGCGCCGACCGTGACTTTCCGGTCGCGCGCCCCTCAATGATCGAGGGCGGCAAGCGCCTCATCCTCGAAACCGTTGCCCGCAAGTCCGGGCGCAATGACGGGATGGCGTCCGGGTTCGACCCAGCCGATGACGCGCTCGCGCACCAGCACATGTGTGGCGCGGGCGAGCACCCCTCCAGCCGCCTCTGCTCCGGCGATGTCGGCGATGTCGTCAATGTCCCAGTCGATCGGCGGCCGCAACGTGAGGCGCGGCGTGATGATGATGTCGATGCTCATGGTCCTATCCTCGCATGAAGCGGAAAACGAAAACGGGGCCCGGCACCCCGGACCCCGTTTTCCGATTCACTTGCGGACCATTTCCGCCGGGGCCCTTGTCAGGGTGCCGGCGGGTGTTCCAACCGGCTTATTCTGCCGCCTTCGCCATCGGCATCACCGACACATAGGCGCGACCGCCTGCCTTCTTGGCGAACGACACGGTGCCTTCGGTCTTGGCGAAAATCGTATGGTCGGTGCCGATGCCGACATTGGCGCCGGGATGCCACTGCGTGCCGCGCTGGCGGATGATGATGTTGCCCGGAATGACGTGCTCGCCGCCGAACTTCTTCACGCCAAGGCGTTTGGACTCCGAATCGCGGCCGTTGCGCGACGAACCACCGGCTTTCTTGTGTGCCATCTTATCTGTCCTTCACTTCTGACTGTCAGCCGCAGGGGTTCAGGCGGTCATCGCTTTTGCCTGCTCACGCCAATCGGCGATTTGCTCGGCGGAAAACGGCATGTTGGCGTCGATCAATTCGATGTCGGCATCCGTCAGCGCCGCGACCTGTGCGAACTGCGTGATGCCTTGTTCGGCGAGCTGGCGCTTGGCGACCGGGCCGATGCCCTTGATCTTCGTCAGGTCATCGGCGGCACCAGCGGGCGCGGTGAACAGCGGCGCGGCGGTTGCGGCGGCTGCGTCGACGGCCTTGGCCGCTTTAGGCGCCGCCTTGGCAGGCTGCGCGCCACCGGTCAAAATCTCGTGAATGCGCACCGTCGTCAGTTCCTGGCGGTGGCCGCGCTTGCGGCGCGAATTCTGGCGGCGGCGTTTCTTGAAGGCGATGACTTTCTCGCCGCGCCCTTGCTCCACCACTTCGGCCGTCACGGTCGCACCCGTCACATAAGGCGCGCCGATGTCAACGCGGTCACCCTCGCCGACGGCGAGAACTTCCGCAAACGAGACGACGGCTCCGGCTTCACCGGCAACCTTCTCGATTTTCAACACGTCATTGGCGGCAACGCGGTACTGCTTGCCCCCGGTCTTGATGACTGCGAACATTCTTGTCTCCTGGGTTCGCTCCGGCTGTTTTGCGTTGAATATCGCCCGCACTGGGGCAGCATCACGCTACGCCGTCTTTTTACAGTCGTTGATCTGTCGGCTGTCTCCAGCCGGATGAGCCTTGCCTTGGCGCAAGCTGCGCGCAACACAAAAGCACCGGCGGGACGCATGTCCGACCGGATATGGCGGCTTTAGGCAAGTGACCGTGGCGAGTCAACCCGTTGCCGGCAGACAGCGGATGTGAGACGGAACCCGCAACCGATCAGGCAACCACGCATCGACAAGGACCTCTCCCATGCTGCCGCCCAATTTCACCGCGCCTGTGGGAACTCGCCAAGGGATGGCCGCGCTCGCAAGCCTCGTGTTGCTGGTGGCCGCCATCGGTCTGGCGCTCGCGTTCGAGCATGTCGGCGGCTATGTCCCCTGCGCGCTCTGCCTTGAACAGCGCACGCCCTATTATGCGGCGATTCCGGTGCTGGCGCTGGCTCTTGCGCTCAATGCGCGCGTCAGCCCGCCATGGCTGGTGCGCGCCGGCTTCGCGATTGGCGCAGCCATCATGGCCTATGGCATGGCGCTCGGCATGTATCACGCCGGCTTTGAATGGGGCTTCTGGCCTGGCCCGCAGGACTGCGCGATTGTTTCGGGCGGGGCAGCCGTTTCAGCAGGTGATCTGCTTGGCGCCATCGATTCCATGAAAGCGCCTGCCTGCGACCAGGCGGCGCTGCGCGTTCTCGGCCTGTCCTTCGCCGGCTGGAACGCGGTTGCCGCACTGATGGCATCCGCGCTCGCCGGGTTTGCGGCCTTCACGCGGGACTGACCGTCTTTCCGCAATGCCGATGCGTCACACCGCGTCGGCGACCATCGCGCCATGGCAGTTCTTGTATTTCTTGCCCGATCCGCAGGGGCAGGGCTCGTTGCGGGCAACCTTGCCCCAGCTTGACGGGTCATTCGGGTTGCGCGCCGAGCCGACCATCTGATCGGCGAAGGCCTGTGCCGCCGCCTCGTCATCGACGCCATCGGCGAACATGTCGGCAGCCGGATGCGCTTCGGTCAGCGGGGGCAGGCCGGGCGCGACGCGCGGCGCTTCGCGCACCAGTTCGAACCGCATCAATTGCTGGGTGACGCGCTCGCGCAGATTGGCGAGCATGGTTTGGAACAACTCGAACGCCTCGCCCTTGTATTCCTGCAACGGGTCGCGCTGCGCATAGCCGCGGAACCCGATGACCGAGCGCAGATGATCGAGATTGACGAGGTGTTCGCGCCACAATCCGTCGAGCGTTTGCAAGACGATGGTGCGCTCCACATAGGCCATCACATCGGGGCCGAACTCCGCCGCCTTGGCCACGCGCGCGGCCATCGCCGCATCGGCGGCCTCGTTGAGGCGGGCGCGGATGTCCTGCTCGTCGATCCCTTCCTCGGCCGCCCATTCCACGACGGGCAGGTCGAGGTTGAGCTTGTCGAGCACCTCGGACTTGAGGCCCGGCGCATCCCACTGGTCGGCATAGGCGTTTTCAGGGATGTGGCGCTTGATCAGCGTGTCGATCACCTCGCCGCGCATTTCGGCAACGGTTTCGGTGAGCGAGCCCGCCTCCATCAGTTCGAGGCGCTGCTCGAACACCACCTTGCGCTGGTCGTTCATCACGTCGTCGAATTTCAGAAGGTTTTTGCGGATGTCGAAGTTGCGCGCCTCGACCTTCTTCTGCGCCTTTTCCAGCGCCTTGTTGATCCATGGGTGGACGATCGCCTCGTCTTCCTTCAGGCCGAGCTTCTCCAGCATGCCTTCCATGCGGTCGGAGCCGAAGATGCGCATCAGATCGTCGCGCAGCGACAGATAGAATTTCGAGCGCCCCGGGTCGCCCTGACGGCCCGAACGGCCACGCAACTGGTTGTCGATGCGGCGGCTTTCATGGCGCTCCGTGCCGATGACATAGAGCCCGCCGGCATCGAGCGCCTGCTTCTTCAGTGCAGCGATCTCCGCACGGATGCGCGCCTCGGCGGCCTCTCGCTCCGGCCCGGCAGGCATGTCGCCCGTTTCCTGGGCGATGCGCATTTCGGCATTGCCGCCAAGCTGGATGTCGGTGCCGCGGCCTGCCATGTTGGTGGCGATCGTCACCGCGCCCGGCACGCCCGCCTGCGCCACGATCTGCGCCTCGCGCTCATGCTGGCGCGCGTTCAGCACCTCATGCTTGATGCCGCCGGCCTTTGCCGCCGCCTCAAGATCGGCGATGGCGGCTTCAAGCGCCGCGCGATATTCCTTTTCCTTGCCTTCCTTGAGCGTGGCGAGGCGCGCCTTCAATTGCGCGGCTATGCCCGACAACTGCGCCGAGTCACCGATCATGCGCGACAGGAACTCGGATTTCTCGATGGAGGTTGTTCCGACAAGCACCGGCTGGCCGCGCCGCGCCGCATTGGCGATCTCGATGACGATGGCGCGGTATTTCTCTTCGACCGTCTTGTAGACCTCGTCATCCTCATCGATGCGCGAGACCGGCAGGTTGGTCGGCACTTCCACCACTTCGAGGCCGTAAATGTTGCCGAATTCCTCGGCCTCGGTTGCCGCCGTGCCCGTCATGCCGGCAAGCTTGCCGTAGAGGCGGAAATAGTTCTGGAACGTGACGGAGGCGAGCGTCTGGTTTTCCGGCTGGATCGCCACGCGCTCCTTGGCTTCAAGCGCCTGGTGCAGCCCTTCCGAAAAACGGCGGCCCGGCATCATGCGGCCGGTGAATTCGTCGATGATGACGACTTCGTTGTTGCGGACGATGTAATCCTTGTCACGCTGGAACAGTTTGTGGGCGCGCAAAGCGTTGTTCACATGGTGGACGATGGAGACGTTCTCGATGTCGTAAAGCGATCCGGCCTTCAGCAGGCCCGCCGCCGTCAGCATCTGTTCCAGACGTTCGGTGCCATCCTCGGTGAACGTCGCCGATTTCTGCTTTTCGTCGATCTCGTAATCCTCCGGCGAAAGGCCGGGGATCAGCGCGTCAACGGCGGCATAAAGCTCCGAACGGTCATCAAGCGGGCCGGAAATGATGAGCGGGGTGCGCGCCTCATCGACAAGGATGGAGTCCACCTCATCGACGATGGCGAAATGGTGGCCGCGCTGCACCATATGCTCGCGCGCCATCTTCATGTTGTCGCGCAGATAGTCGAAACCATATTCATTGTTGGTGCCGTAGGTGATGTCGCAGGCATAGGCGGCGCGGCGCTGCTCGTCTGTCAGGCCATGCACGATCACGCCCGTTGTCATGCCGAGCTTGGCATAGACGCGGCCCATCCAGCCCGCATC
>JALOTE010000013.1 GCA_025458045.1 Rhizobiaceae bacterium | reverse complement strand
GGTGTCATCCGCGATGTGCTGCCCTATGCCGGGCTGATCCTGCTGATCGTGTTCTTCGCGCTTTCGAGCGATTTCTTCCTCAACATGCGCAATTTTCAACGTCTCGCCACAGACAGCGCCACATTGATGCTCGCCGCCTTCGGCATGACACTGGTGATCCTCATCGGCGAGATCGACCTCTCCGTTGGCGCGGTGACGGCGCTGCTCTCGGTTGTGGTGGCGCAATTGATGGCGTCCGGCATGGGCTGGCCGGCCGCGACGCTGCTTGTGCTGCTGCTCGGGCTGGCGATCGGAGTCGTCAATGGTGGGATCACGGTCTATGGCCAGATCCCGTCCTTCATCGTCACGCTCGGCATGTTTGCCATCGCCACCGGCATGGCGTTCATCCTGACGGGCGCGATCTCGGTTGCCATCCTCGATGTGACATTCCTCGACCTGTTTTACTCGGTGAAGCTGCTCGGCATCCCGGTGCCGCTCATCATCGTCGCGCTGGCCTTCGGGGGTTGCCTGTTTCTCTTGTCGAACACGCGGGCTGGACGCGAACTGTTCGCGCTCGGGGCCAATGCGGAGGCGGCACGGCTTTCGGGTGTTCCGGTCAAGCGCCGCAAGATGCTTGTCTTTGCCCTGATGGGGCTGCTGGTCGCGGCGGGCGCGATCCTGTCGGCCTCAAGGCTCGGTTCGGGCGCGCCGGGGTCCAGCCCGACGCTGACATTGGACGCCATCGCCGCCGTCATCATCGGCGGGGCGAGCCTTTATGGCGGCCGCGCTTCGCTGGTGCGCACGCTGACGGGCGCGCTGCTGATCGCCGTCCTGAACAATGGCATGGTGTTGCTCAATGTGAACGTGGACGCGCAATACATCGTCAAGGGCTTGATCATCCTGCTTGCGGTGGTGCTGGAACGCATGGCCGCCGGAGGCTTCAGGCGATGAGCGCGACCGCTTCCACCGCACGCGGGCGCATCGCAGACTATGGCATTGTCATCGCGCTTGCGGCGGTCGTTCTCGGCATGGCGTTGATGAGCCCGGCGTTTCGCACGCCCGAGAACCTGATCGGGATCGGGCGCCAGATCGCCATCCTCGGCATCGCCGCTTCGGCGATGACGCTCATCATCCTTGCGGCGGAGATCGACCTGTCCGTCGGCGCGGTGGCGTCCGCGTCCGGCGTTGTCGGCGCGCTGGCGCTGGCGGCCGGGTTGGGTCCGCTCGCCATTCCTGCCGCAATCGCGACAGGTGCCGCCTTCGGCCTGATGAACGGCCTGCTCACGGTTTACGCCGCCGTGCCGTCCTTCATCGCCACGCTGGTGTCGTTCTTCATCGCGCAGGGCGTATCGCTGACGCTCACTGGCGGGCAGACCATCCTGTTTGACGCCGACTGGTTCCGCAGCCTGTTTGCGACTGGCGCGCTGGGGCCTTTCCAATCCTCGTTTTTGTGGTTCGTCGCGGTGTTTGGCGGCCTTTACTGGCTGCAATCGCGCACACGTTTCGGCGCGCATGTGAAGGCGATCGGCGGCGGCGCGGACAGCGCCCGCATGCTGGGCCTCGCGGTGGACCGCATCAGGGTAACGCTGTTCACGCTCACCGGCGCCCTGATGGGCCTTGTCGGCATGATCCTGATCGCGCGGATCGGCAATGCGCGCTCGGACGGCGCGGTCGGGTTGGAATTCGACGCGATTGCCGCCGTGGTGATCGGCGGCACGGCGCTGGCTGGCGGCACAGGCTCGGTGCTGCGCACGGCGGCGGGCGTGGCGCTGATCGGCGTGTTGAACAACGGGCTTGCCATCCTGAACGTCGATTTCAACACACAGCAGGTGATCAAGGGTGTTCTGGTCGTGGTGGTGGTGCTGATCGACCGCTGGGTGCGGCAGGCCAAGCCGCAATGAGAGGGGGAAGCGATGAGCGGTGTGGTTGAAGGCCTGGTGGAACGTTTGGCAACGGGCATGGCCTTCACCGAAGGTCCCGTCTGGCTGGCGGACCACGGCATGCTGCTGTTCACCGACATTCCCGGCAACCGCATCATGCGCTGGCGTGACAGTGACGGCCTTTCGGTCTGCCTGGAGAACGCCCATTTTGCCATCGGCCTGACGCACGACCGGCAAGGCGGCATCCTTGCCTGCGAACATTCGACGCGGTGCATCAGCCGTCTTGCAATCACCGGCGATGGCGCGCCCGGCGCGCGCAGCATTGTCGCCGCGTCGTTTCGAGGCCGCGTGCTGAACTCGACCAATGACGTGATCTGTGCGCGCGATGGCACGATCCTGTTCACCGATCCGCCGTTTGGCGTGCGTGCCGAGGACGGGCAGTTGCACGGCTATCAGCAGGCGATGGAACTGCCGTTTTGCGGCGTGTATGCCGCCGGGCCGGATGCACAGACGCCGCGCCTTTTGGCCGATGCCATCTACCGTCCGAACGGACTGTGCCTCTCGCCCGATGAGACAACGCTTTACGTGTCGGATTCATCGGACCGCCATCACAAGGTGATCGCCTTCGATGTGGGTGCCGGTTTTGCGCTTTCCGGCATGCGGGACTTTTGCGTGATGCCCGTCGGTGTGCCGGACGGGATGCGTGTGGATAGCGCTGGCAATCTCTGGGTGTCGGGCGGTGACGGCATTCATGTCCATGCGCCGGACGGCGCGCGCATCGCGCATGTGCCTGTGCCGGAGATGGTGACGAACCTTGAGTTCGGCGGTGCCGACGGCCGCGATGTGTTCATCACGGCGGTCTCTTCGCTTTACCGGGTGCGATCGGCCTTGCCGGGCGGCAAAGCGTAAGCGTCACGCCCTGAGGCTTGGGAATGCGGCGGCGAATTCCGCTGCGCGGCTTTCCCTGACAAAAACCGGGCACTCGCCCAACGGGCAGGCGACGCGCGCGCTTGTTCCGCCCGCAAAGCGCGCGCCGCTCCACACATGCACCCAGGTTTCCCCCACAGGCAGGGGAACGCTCATTGTGTCCGTGTCCGGCTGCAAGACGGGCGCGACCAGCAGCGCATCGCCCAGCATGTAGCGGCTGTTGTCGTCGTGGCTCGCATCACCGGCAAAGTGGTAGAACACGGGTGCCATCACCGGATCGCCGGTTGCGGCATGATGCGCGAAGGCTTGTTCGAGATAAGGCCGCAACCCTTCGCGCACATGCAACAGCCGCGTCAGCACGGCTTCGACCTCCGCCCCGTAGGACCAGATCTCGTTCGGCCCGCCGGTATCGGTGAAGATTTTGAACGTCTCCTGCCCATAGGTCACAGGCTCGCCCTTGGCGGGCGGCGGCACGCCTTCCGGCACGCGGAAACCGTGCAGGCGGCAGATGGGTGAAAACACGCCGAACTCGAACCAGCGCACGAGAAGTTCGCGGAACTCCTCCGAGCCGCCATGGCCGTCATAGAAGCCGCCAATGTCTGTCGTCCACCAGCCCATGCCGGACAGGCCGGAATGCAGCCCGGCCGGAATCTGCGCGCGGTACCAGTCCCAGTCGGACCAGACATCGCCCGACCAAAGGATCACGCCGTGGCGCTGCGACCCAACCCACGCCGACCGGCAGAGCAGCACGCCATCGCGGCCCGCCGCGTTGAGCCCTTCGCGGTATCGCTGCTCATGCAAGAGCGGGAAAGCGCACATCATCTCCGCGCCATTGCCGAGCGCGGTGCGCACATGCTCCGGGTGGTTGGGCCGCATTTCCGGCTCGCAGGCGTCAAGCCAGAAATGCTCAAACCCGTTGTCGACATAATTGCGCCGGATCAGGCTCCAGTGGAAATCCCGCGCGCGCGGGTTGAACGCGTCGTAATAGGTGAAAAATCCGGGGCCGAACGGGTCCTTGTCCGGGAAAGGGATGACGACGGGCACGCCCCGTTCCGCCGTGATGAGCAGGCCTTGCTCCGTCATCGTCTTGTAGTTTTCGGACGACGCGGAGACCGTCGGCCAGACCGACACCATCGTCTCGATGCCCATCGACCGCAGTTCGGCGACGAGCGCCTTAGGGTCCGGCCATTCCTCCGGGTGGAACTTCCATTCGCCCTGCCGTGTCCAGTGAAAGAAATCGATGACGATGCAGGAGAGTGGCAGGCTGCGCCGCTTGTGCTCCCGCGCCACCTCCAGCAACTCGTCCTGATTGCGGTAGCGCAGCTTGCACTGCCAGAAGCCCAGCGCCCAGTCGGGCAAAGCGGGGGAATGGCCGGTGGCATCGGCATAGGCGCGCAGGATCTCGCGCGGGCGGTCTCCGGCGGTGATCCAATAGTCGAGGCCGTTGGCGGAATCCGCCGTCCAGCGCGTGATGTTGGACGCGAATTCGCAGCGCCCGGTCGCCGGGTTGTTCCACAGGAAGCCATAGCCGCGCGATGAGATGACGAACGGGATCGCCACATGGGCGTTTTGTTGCAGGAGCGAGGTGGATACGCCCTTCAGGTTCATGCGCCCGTGCTGCGGTTGGCCGAGGCCCCACAGCGCCTCGCCGTCATAGGCCCTGAAATGGGCCTCCAGCTTCCATGAGCCGGTTGCCAGCGCCTTGAAGT
This sequence comes from Rhizobiaceae bacterium, assembly GCA_025458045.1. Classification (GTDB taxonomy): domain Bacteria; phylum Pseudomonadota; class Alphaproteobacteria; order Rhizobiales; family Rhizobiaceae; genus JALOTE01. The sequence goes on along the minus strand of JALOTE010000013.1, from coordinate 29,942 downwards.
TGCGTGTCTTCGGCCCGGCAAAATGCGGGCGGGTCTCGGCCAGCAGTTCCTCGCCGGTGTCGGCGCGCACGAAGCGCAGGATCATCTCGCGCTTCACATCGGCGCCGTAGCGTTCCTTGATCGACAGTTCGGCGCGGATGCGCCCTCGTGTGACGCTGGCGCGTTCGCCGTTGATCATCACATCCGCCTGGCCGAAATCACCGGGGAGCAATCCGTCAACATGCGGCGCCGCCACCTCCAGGCCGGGGCGGGCGCGCACGCGCAAGGCGTCGGGCCCGGCCGGCGTGATCCGCAACGTCTCGCCGCCGAAGCGCACAAGCAGGCCGCCCTGGTCGAGGGAGAAAGGCGTTGTCATGATGTCATCCAATCGAGAGGTAGGCCCCGTCGAGAATGACGGCGGTGCCGGACATGTAGTCGGCCTCATCGGAGGCGATGAAGGCGGCGAGCGCCGCCACTTCTTCGGGTGCCGCCGCGCGCGCGGCGGGAATGTTGGCAATCACGCCCGCCATCACATCGCCTGGGATTGTCTTCACCGCCTCGGTCGCGATGAGGCCGGGCGCGATGGCGACGGAGCGGATGTGCGGCTCGTGGTCGATGGCGAGCGAGCGCGTCATCGCCAGCACCGCGCCCTTGGTCGCCTGATAGGCGGAAAAGCCTTTCTCGCCGACAAAGCTTTGCACCGATGCCGTGTTGAGGATCACGCCCTTGCGGCCGTTCTCCAGCGGGCTTTGGGTGAGCATCAGCGTGACGGCCGCTTTGGCGCCCATCCAGTAACCGCGGATGCCGATGCCGGTGATGGTGTCGAATTCATCAAGCGTCTGCTCGTGGATCGGCTTGAACACGGCGGTGAACGCGTTGTTGTGCCAGATGTCGATGCGGCCAAAGCTGGAAACGGCGGCAGCGGCCAGCGCCGTCACATCATCGGGTTTGCTCATGTCGGCGCGCAGGAACACGCCGCCGATTGCCGCCGCCACATCGGAGCCGCGTTCATCAATGTCGCCGATGACGACACGCGCACCCTCGGCGGCAAACCGTTCGGCACAGGCGCGGCCGATGCCCTGCGCGCCGCCGGTGACCACATAGACGCGGGCCTGATGGCGGCCCGGAACCGGGAACATGCGCGCCGCGCTCATGCTCCACCTTCGGGAAGAATGACAGTTTCATCGGTGACCAGAAATTCGATCGAGGCAGCGAAATGGGCCGTGTCGTCCCCTGCGATCACGCCTTGCGGCGAGGCGAGGCCCGCTTCCATGGTGGCGCGGCTGTCGAACCAGATCTCGGCCGAACCGTCATAGGGGGCCGGGGGCATGGCGCCCGGATCGCCTGCGACATTGATGCGATAGCCGCGCATGCCGGGAATGGCTGCCGCCAAGGGCGCATGCACGTCCAGCCAGTAGCGGCGGAAGGCGTCATGCTCCATGCCGTCGCGCTTGCGCACGAGTGCGATCAGTTTCACCATGGGCCTCCCTCCCGCCGCTATTGAGGACGATCGCCGCCTAAACGTCAATACAAACGTTTGGATTCCGCGACTTTTCCTATTTGACTTGCGCCCCCGCAACCATGACATTGTGGACCGGGGACGGGGAATGCGCCACGCATGACGCAACGCATCGGGCTGAAGGACATTGCGGGCACGCTCGAACTCGATGTCTCAACGGTGTCGCGCGCGCTCAGGCGCGATCCGCGGGTGCATCCGGAGACGGCGCAGGCTGTACACGCCACGGCGTCGGCCCTGGGCTACCGGCCGAACGCCGCAGCGCGTGCCCTGCGCGGCGGGCCGACGGGACGTGTCGCGGTGCTGCTGTCGCCGCCCCAGCACCGGTTTGCCAGCCCGATCTTCCTCGAACTCCTGTCCACGCTTGAGCGGCATTTGCGCGACAGCGGCCGAACGCTGACCGTTTTTGCCGCCCAATCACGCGACGAGGAACCCGGCATCATCCGCGACATTGTGCAAGGCCGCCTTGCCGACGGGCTGGTGCTCGGCCGCACCCGCCAGAACGACGAGCGTGTGCGCTTCCTGATCGAGAACGGCTTTCCCTTCGTCACCTTCGGGCGGACGGCGTTTGACGGCGAGCATCCGTCGATCGAGATCGACTATGCCGAGGCCGGCCGTATCGCAGTCGAGGCGCTGCTGGCCGCGCGGCCCGATGAACTGCACATCCTGTCGGCTCCCGAGGGCCAGCGCTTTGCCGACAATTATGTCTCCGGTGCGCTGCTGGCGGCAACTGGCGCATCACCGCCGGTTGTCATCCACCGCATCGAGCTGACCGAGGAGCTTGGGCAGGTCACGGCGAGCGCGATTTTCGCCGCCGCGCGCCCGGCCAAGCGTATCGCGCTCGCCTGCATCCAGGACCTGATGGCATTCGGGGCGTACCGAGCGGCTGCCTTGGCAGGTCGCGCGGTCGGCCGCGACACATCCGTTTTCGGCGGCCAGGATTTTCCGGGCTCGGAACACGCCGCCCCGCCGCTCTCGACCTTTTCCACCGAAGATGCGCGCGTGGCCGGACTGCTGACGCAAGCCATGCTGGCCCGCCTCGACACGCCCGATGCGGCATTCATGTCCGAGACGATCAAGCCCACGGCCGTGCTGCGCGGCTCCCACCTGCTCGCGCGCTGAGCGCCGTCAGCCCATCGTGTCCAGCTTGCGCTGCATCGCGGCGATCTGGTCACGCAGGATATCGATCTCGCCCTTGTCGGCCTGCGGTTTCGCGCCTTGCGGCTTGCGGGCTGTCTCCGCCGGTTGTTCGGCCGAGGGGGCTGTCGGCAATGCGCCGAACGGCGTCATCATGCGCATGGCCTCCTGGAACATCTCCATGTTGCGGCGCACCTGCGCTTCCATGGCCTTGACCGCCGAACCGGACTTGAAGACATCCATCGGTGTCTGCGTGAACAATTGCTGCATCTGCTCGCGCATGCGCTCCTGTTCCTTGGTGAAGGCGGCCATGGTGTGCTCCAGATAGGATGGCACCACCTGTTGCATCTGGTCACCGTAAAAGGCGATGAGCTGGCGCAGGAACGGAACCGGCAGCATTGTCTCGCCGTTCTTGTTTTCCAGCTCGAAGATGATCTGTGTGAGCACCGTGTGGGTGAGGTCTTCGCCCGTCTTGGCATCCTGCACGGCGAATTCCTCGCCGCGCTTCACCATGCCTGCCAAGTCTTCGAGCGTGACGTAAGTGGATGTGCCCGTGTTGTAGAGGCGGCGGTTGGCATATTTCTTGATGGTTGTCGTTTCAGCGGCTTTCGCCATCACAGGCTCCTCGCGCCAGTGCCATTCCGGTGGCTGGGGTAGGTGTGTCCACCGGACCTGACATATTTTTTGCACAGTCTTAGATGCGGTGCGGCAAAACGCAATGCGATTCTCGTCGCAGCGCAAAAGCCCATGACGTCGGGTAAACACGGGTCTTTTCTTCCGTCGACGTCAATGCTGTCATGCAGAAGTGTCATTGGGCGGGAACAAAAAAACGTGTAAGCCCCATGCAAGACCCGGCGGATGCATCGTCGGGACACCGATCACGCGCCGCGGAGCGCCAAAAGGAGGAACTGCCATGACCGAGAGCATCGTCATCGCCAGCGCGGCGCGCACGCCCGTTGGCTCGTTCAACGGGGCGTTTGCCGATACGCCGGCCCATGTCCTGGGCGCGGCGGCCATCAAGGCGGCGCTGGAACGGGCGGGCGTCGCGCCCGCCGATGTCGATGAAGTGATCATGGGCCAGATCCTGACGGCGGGCGCCGGCCAGAATCCGGCGCGTCAGGCGGCGATGGCGGCCGGCATCCCGGCCGAGAAAACCGCTTGGGGCCTCAACCAGCTCTGCGGCTCGGGCCTGCGCGCCGTGGCCATCGGCATGCAGCAAATCGCGACCGGCGACGCGACGATCATTGTTGCAGGCGGGCAGGAATCCATGTCGCTTGCCCCGCATTGCGCGCATCTTCGCGCAGGCACCAAGATGGGCGAGCTGAAACTGCTCGACACCATGCTGAAAGACGGCCTGACGGACGCCTTCCATGGCTACCATATGGGCAACACCGCCGAGAACGTCGCACGCCAGTGGCAGTTGACGCGTGACGAGCAGGATGCGTTTGCCGCCGCATCGCAGAACAAGGCCGAGGCCGCGCAGAAGGCGGGCAAGTTCAAGGACGAGATCGTCCCCGTCACGCTGAAAACCCGCAAGGGTGATGTCGTGGTTGCCGATGACGAATACATCAAGCCAGGCGTGACGACTGAAAGCCTGGCCAAGCTGCGCCCCGCCTTCGACAAGGAAGGCACGGTGACGGCGGGCAATGCGTCGGGCATCAATGATGGCGGCGCGGCGATCGTCCTGATGACCGAAAAGGAAGCCAATCGCCGCGGCATCACGCCGATGGCGCGCATCGCCTCCTGGGCGACCGCCGGCGTCGATCCGTCGATCATGGGCACCGGGCCGATCCCGTCATCGCGCCTCGCCCTCAAGAAGGCCGGCTGGAAGGTTGAGGATCTTGATCTGGTCGAGGCCAACGAGGCCTTCGCCGCGCAGGCCTGCGCCGTCAACAAGGACATGGGCTGGAACCCGGACATCGTGAACGTCAATGGCGGCGCGATCGCCATCGGCCACCCCGTCGGCGCTTCGGGCGCGCGCGTTTTCAACACGCTGCTGTTTGAAATGCTGCGCCGCGACGCCAAGCGCGGCCTTGCCACGCTGTGCATCGGCGGCGGCATGGGCGTGGCGCTGACGGTCGAGAGATGAGTCCGCCGGCAGTCGGCAATCGAACATCTGTCTGAGACCCCGATCGCCCGTTGCCGATTGCCGATCACCGATTGCCCATTGCCGTCCAACAGGGAGGAACCCCCAACATGTCCAAAGTTGCACTCGTCACCGGTGGCTCGCGCGGGATCGGCGCGGCCATCTCCATTGCGCTGAAACAAGCGGGCTACAGCGTCGCCGCAAATTACGCCGGCAATGATGAGGCGGCCGCGAAGTTCACGGCCGAAACCGGCATCAAGACCTACAAATGGTCGGTCGCCGATTATGAAGCCTGTGTTGCCGGAGTGGCGCAGGTGGAGGCCGATCTCGGCCCTGTTTCCGTCCTCGTCAACAATGCGGGCATCACGCGTGATGCGATGTTCCACAAGATGACACCCGCCCAGTGGAACGAGGTGATCGGCACCAACCTGACCGGCGTCTTCAACATGACGCATCCGGTATGGTCCGGCATGCGCGACCGCAAGTTCGGCCGCATCATCACCATTTCCTCGATCAATGGCCAGAAGGGCCAGGCGGGCCAAGCGAATTATTCAGCCGCCAAGGCGGGCGACATCGGCTTCACCCGCGCGCTGGCTCAGGAAGGCGCGCGCGCCGGAATCACGGTCAATGTGATCTGCCCCGGCTATATCGGCACAGACATGGTGAAGGCGATCGACGAGAAAGTGCTGGCCGAGCGCATCATCCCGCAAATCCCTGTCGGCCGCCTTGGCGAGCCCGAGGAGATCGCGCGCTGCGTCGTGTTCCTCGCTGCCGATGATGCGGGCTTCATCACGGGTGCGACGATTTCGGCCAATGGCGGGCAATATTTCAGCTGAACGCCGATGAACAATCCTTCGTCCTTCGAGGCTTTTTCCCTTTATGCTGAGGTGCGAGTGACACGAGCCTCGAAGCACGAGGGAAAAAGCACCTCAGGACGAAGGGTTTTTCTTCGCATGCAAACCCGTCTTGGTCCGAGTCCACGTGCCGCGCCTATCCTCACCATGGACGGTTGAGCGTTCACTCGTCGCCAAGCACGGCCTTGTGGATGACCGCTCCGAGCGCGCCGCCAATCAGGGGCGCGACCCAGAACAGCCAAAGCTGCTGGAGCGCCCAAGGCTCGGCAAAGAGGGCCACACCTGTCGAGCGCGCCGGATTGACGGACGTGTTGGTGACAGGAATTGAAATCAGGTGGATCAACACGAGCGCCAAGCCAATGGCGATGGGGGCGAACCCTGCGGGAACGCGCTTCGTCGTCGCGCCAAGGATGATGACGAGGAACAGCGCCGTCAGCACCACTTCGATGACGAAGGCCGACATCATTGAATAGCCGCCCGGCGAATGCGCGCCATAGCCGTTGGATGCAAAGCCGCCGGCGGCGAAATCCGCCTTGCCGGACGCAATGACATAAAGAAGCGCCGCCGCAGCGACCGCCCCTGCCACCTGCGCCGCAACGTAAAGCGACAGGTCGGCCATCTTGAACCGGCCGGCAACCGCGAGGCCAAGTGAAACGGCCGGGTTGAAATGGCCGCCCGAAATGCCGCCGACCGCATAGGCCATCGTCAGCACCGTCAGGCCGAAGGCCAGCGACACGCCAACAAAGCCTATTCCAAGCTCCGGAAAAGCCGCCGCAAGGACCGCGCTGCCGCAGCCGCCGAACACCAGCCAGAATGTTCCGATGAATTCCGCCCCGAGGCGTTTTGACATGGTCATTGTCTTGTCCCTCCTGCCGGATTGAATATCCGGACTGTGAACAACGCTACTTTGAAATGATGACGGATGTGAACGCCAAAATGTGCCCGCGTCCCGCAGCGGGACAACTTCTTAACGGCTTGACTGCGTTTGCCGCCACGGCGCGCGATTGCGCCGGACATTGAGAACCACATCTTGCGTCCAGGGGCGGGACAGCCACCATGGGATGCAGTGAACAAAAAGTGAAACAATGCCGATCAGCGATTCGTCGATGATTCGTTCCGCGCACGTTCGCAGTGTTAACGCCAAGCGCCGCTCCAGCCATTGCCGCATCAACCAAGTCTTTACATTCGTTGAGAATTTCTTTCCAGGCGGGCTGGCCGCCGCATGTCCCTGGCGCTCCATGCGAGACGCGGTTCACCCTTTCTCAATATTGGTTAAGATGGCCACGCAAGGACGGGGCCTGAAGCGCAAGCCTGCCTCCACATCTTGTGCCCGGCGCGGATCCACGCCCCAGATGATGGCGTGAACAAAAGCAGAAAACCGGTGCTTCACCGATTCGTCGATGATTCGTTCTTCCCACGTTCCGAAGGTTAACCGGCCTGTTGAAGAGCGCGCTTTTGCCTTTGAAATGTCGCGCCAAGGTTCCAGATTGCGTCCCTGACAGTATCTGCGCGCCGCATCGGGCGCGCGTGAGCGAGGCAGGGCATGACCGGCGGGATCGGCGCGGCGACAGAGCCAATCACCGGCACGGTGCATGCGGTTCTCGGGCCGACAAACACCGGCAAGACACATTATGCCATCGAGCGGATGGTATCGCATCGCTCGGGCGTGATCGGCCTGCCGCTCAGGCTTCTGGCGCGCGAGATCTACGGCCGCGTGGCCGAAAAAGTTGGCGCGCAGAACGTGGCGCTGGTGACGGGCGAGGAGAAGATCACCCCGCCCTTCGCCCGCTATCAGGTCTGCACCGTCGAGGCGCTGCCCAAGGAAACCAATGCCGATTTCGTGGCCATCGACGAGGCGCAGCTTGCCGCCGACATGGAGCGCGGCCACATCTTCACCGACCGCGTGCTGAATTTGCGCGGGCGCGGCGAGACGCTGCTGCTTGGCTCGGACACAGCGGCGGGCATTTTGAAAAAGCTCATCCCCGGCATCGTCATCACGTCGCGGCCGCGGCTTTCCACACTGTCCTATGCGGGTGAAAAGAAGATCACGCGGCTGCCGCCGCGCTCGGCGATCATCGCGTTCTCGGCTGACGAGGTCTATGCGATCGCCGAACTGATCCGCCGCCAGCGCGGCGGTGCGGCCGTGGTGTTGGGCGCCTTGTCGCCGCGCACCCGCAATGCGCAGGTCGAGCTCTATCAATCGGGTGACGTGGCGCATCTCGTTGCCACCGATGCGGTGGGGATGGGCCTCAACCTCGATGTCGACCATGTCGCCTTCGCGCAGAACTGGAAGTTCGACGGCCATCAGTTCCGTGAACTGACACCCGCCGAATTCGGCCAGATCGCGGGCCGTGCCGGGCGCTACACGCGTGACGGCACATTCGGCGTGACTGGCCGCGTGCCGCCACTCGACGATGAACTGGTCGAGCGGTTGCAGACCCATAGCTTCGAGCCCGTGCGCACGCTGCAATGGCGTTCGCCCGATCATGATTTCTCGTCGGTTGAAGCCTTGCTGGCCTCGCTTGACGTGACGCCGCGTGTGGAGGGGCTGACGCGCGCACTGCCCGCAACCGACCATCGCGCCCTCATGCTCTTGTCGCGCGACGAGATGGTGTTGCGGCATGCAACAAGCGCTGCCAATGTGAAGCGGCTGTGGGAGGTGTGTGCGCTTCCCGATTACAGGAAGATCGCGCCCGCCCAGCATGCCGATATCATTGCGCAGCTCTACCGCGACCTGTGCAGGCGCGGCCGCGTGGACGAAGCCTACATGGATGACCAGGTGAAGCGCGCCGATGTGACCGATGGCGAGATCGACACGCTGTCCGCCCGCATCGCGCAGATCAGGACATGGACCTATGTTTCGCACCGGCCCAATTGGCTTGCCGATCCGACACACTGGCAGGAAAAGACGCGCGCGATCGAGGATCGTCTGTCCGACGCGCTGCATGAGCGGTTGACGAAACGCTTCGTTGATCGCAGGACGACCGTCCTGATGAAACGGCTGCGGGAAAACGCGATGCTTGAGGCTTATGTCGGCTTTGACGGCTCGGTGACGGTGGAAGGCCACCCCGTCGGCGTCATGCAAGGGTTCCGCTTTTCCGCCGATGCGACAGCGGGCGGACCGGATGCCAAAGCCGTGCAGGCAGCCGCGCTGAAGGCGCTCGCGCTGGAATTCGAGGCGCGCGCAGCGCGCTTTGCGATTGCACCCAACGGCGATCTCGCGCTCGGCACGGACGCGATCGTGCGCTGGCTCGGCGCGCCTGTGGCGCAGCTTGCGCCAAGCGAGGATTGGCTGAAGCCGCGCGCCGTGCTGCTCGCCGATGAGCAGTTGACCGGCCCATCACGCGACCGTGTGCAACATCGCATCGACCGTTTCGTCGCCCACCACATCGAAACGCAGTTGAAGCCTCTTCTGGAACTGCAAGCCGCCGAACAATTGCAGGGCTTTGCCCGCGGGCTGGCGTTCCGGCTGGTGGAAAATGGCGGCCTGGTCGAGCGGAAGACGATTGCCGAGGAGATGAAGTCGCTCGACCAGACGGCCCGCGCGGCCCTGCGCCGGCTGGGCGTGCGCTTCGGCTTCTATTATGTGTTCCTGCCCGCATTGCTTAAACCGGCGCCCGCCGAGGCAGTCACCTTGCTATGGAGCCTGAAGCACGGACTGATCGGCCAAACCGGGCAGACGGAGGCGATCGCGCTGCTGGCGGCCGGACGCACATCCTTCGTCATCGATCCGGCGATTGAGCCTGTCTTCTACCGCCTGGCGGGTTTTGCCGTGCTTGGTCCGCGCGGCGTGCGCTTCGACATTCTGGAGCGCCTCGCCGACCAGATCCGCCCGGCTCTCTACTGGAAGGAAGGCGTGGAAGCGCGCCCGGAAGCCGCCTTCGGCAAAGGCGCGTTTTTTGTGACCCCGGGCATGATGTCGATCCTTGGCGCGACCCATGACGACATGGCCGCCGTCCTGTCGGCGCTTGGCTATCGCGGCCAGCCGATGCAGAAGCCGGAGTTTGAGACCAAACTCGCGGCGGTGAAGCTCATCGTTCCGGCCAACGCGCCGGCCGTTCCCGATGCGCCGAAATTCGAGGTGGTGATCGCCTCGCCGCACAAGGTGGATGCCGCGGCGATCACGGCGCAGACCGCCATGGACGGCGATGGGGCCGGGGCGTCGGACGAGGCCGCCTCGGTTGAGAGCGAGGCGAACGACGCTCAGCCCGCCGGGGATGGCGCGCCGGCGGAGGTATCGATCGCTGGCAACGGTGCCGTCGCCGCCGCGCCCGCCATTGAAGCGACCACGCCCGAAATGGCCCCGATGGAAGCGCTTGCCGCCGAAACGCCTGCCGAGGAGGCAAAGCCGGTGTTGATCTGGCGCGTGGCGCGGGCCGAGCGCACGGAACGCCCTGACCGGCCGCAGCACAATCGCGGACCGCGCCGTGACGGGCGGCCGGTTGCGGCCGATGGCGAGGCGCAGCCGCGCGAGGGCAAGCCGAAGTTCGACCGGTCACGCTTCCAGCGGCCGCCGGGGCAACCCGCTCCGGTGGGCGAAGGGAGGGGTGACGGGCAGCGCCCGGGCGGCAAACCGCGGTTCGACAAGGGACGCGCGGAGAATGGGCGTGGAGAAAACGGGCGCCCGGCCAATGCCAGGGGCGACGGCAGCCGTTCCGACAAGCCCCGCTTCGACAACAGCAGCTTCCAGAAGCCGAAATTTGACAAGCCGAAAGCTGAAAAGCCAATCGACCCGGATTCACCCTTCGCCAAGCTCGCCGCGCTCAAGGAACGCATGAAGGGCGGATGACCGGGCAAGGGCGGGCAGCGGGCAGGCCATGACCGGGCCGGACACGGCACCAAAACTGCGGCTCGACAAATGGCTCGTCCATGCGCGCTTCGCAAAGACACGGGGCGTTGCCGCGGCGATGGTTGGCAAAGGCGCGGTGCGCATCAACGGCCGCAAGATCGAGAAGCCGGATGCCGGCGTGCGCGTCGGCGATGTGCTGACCCTGTCGCTGTCTCGCGATGTGGCCGTTCTCCGGGTCCTGGCTTTGGGGGAACGGCGCGGCAGCCCCGCCGATGCGCGCCGTCTCTTTGACGCGGTGACAAGCGGGACGCAGGCGGCCCATGTCCCTGATGACAGGTCAATCGACTGAATTCAAACGACAATCGATCCCGAACGGCTGGCAAGATGATGCGCGGGCTTCAACCACCGGAGCCTTGCGCGTGCAGTGCAAAATAGCTAGGCACCCATCATCCCATGCGACGCATATCCGGCTTCAGCGCCAGCGTCATTCTTGCCGAGGCTGACATGACCTATGTTGTCACTGACAATTGCGTCAAATGCAAATACATGGACTGCGTCGAGGTCTGCCCCGTGGATTGCTTCTACGAGGGCGAGAACTTCCTCGTCATCCATCCCGACGAGTGCATCGATTGCGGCGTGTGCGAACCGGAATGCCCGGCCGACGCCATCAAGCCGGACACAGAGCCCGGCCTCGAGAAGTGGCTGAAAGTCAACACCGATTATTCCAAGGTGTGGCCGAACATCACCGCCAAGGGCACGCCGCCTGCCGACAGCAAGGAATGGGACGGCGTGGAAGGCAAATTCGAGAAGTATTTCTCGCCCAATCCCGGCGAAGGCAGCTGACCGGCTGCGGGCGAAGGGTGGGCGGCGCATTAACCCACTGCCCTTGCGGCATGGCTGTTCCGCACCAAGGGGATAGCAAAACATTGATTTCCCCGCCCGGCCGTGCTACGAGTGACGCCGGTTCAACGGGCACCCAACGGACACTTCTCCCTTTCAGCAACGCCTGACGCATCGCGGGGTTTTCGCGGGCGCAGCGGTGTTTTGAGCGTGGCAGAAGGCGGATCGGCGGGGTGTTCGCGTCCGCGCCGCAGCAATCGCGCTGCAGCCACGCCCACGGGAGCATAACAAGAATGGCAGCCACGAAGAAAACCGTTGCGGCAAAGCCCGCAGCCGCCAAGCCTGTGTCCACGCGTCATGGTTTCAAGACCGGAGAGCAGATCGTCTATCCGGCGCACGGCGTCGGCATGATCGTGTCGATCGAAGAGCAGGAAGTTGCGGGCATGAAGCTCGAACTGTTCGTGATCGACTTCGAAAAGGACAAGATGCGCCTGAAGGTTCCGGTCGCGAAGGCGCAGGCCATCGGCATGCGCAAGCTGGCGGAGACGGATTTCGTGGAGCGTGCGCTTCGCGTGGTGCAGGGCCGCGCCCGCATCAAGCGCACCATGTGGTCGCGCCGGGCGCAGGAGTATGACGCGAAGATCAATTCGGGCGACCTGATCCTGATCGCCGAGGTTGTCCGCGATCTGTACCGCGCCGACAATCAGCCCGAACAGTCCTACTCGGAACGCCAATTGTATGAGGCCGCGCTTGACCGCATGGCCCGTGAAGTGGCTGCCGTCCGTGGCCTGTCGGACACCGAGGCCGTGCGCCTGATCGAAGCCAATCTGCAGAAAGGCCCGCGCGGCCGCAAGGCCGCCAATGAAGCCGATGCCGAACTCGATGCCGATGATGAGGCGGATGACGAGGCGGAGGCCGCATAAGCCGCTCACGCGGAATTGATCACGAGAAGCCCGGCCCAAGCGGCCGGGTTTTTCTTTTTTCAACACTTGATCTTTGCCGGTTGTGATCCACCGGCACGCGCACCCCGTAACATCTGCATGTCACGCAGTGCAGTGCCGGATATGCGGCCTCTCCTGGAGCGTCGCGTCCGGCACCGGCCTCTGCCGGCGAAACGCGTTAAACGGGAGAGTGCACATGGGCAGGGCCGTTCTCAAGACAGCAACCGACAATGGCATGATCCGGGCGGCCATGCGCGCCCCCTATCTGGAGCGTGACGAGGAGCATCAACTGGCCCTGCGCTGGCGTGACAGCAAGGATCAGGACGCCCTGAACAAGATCACGACCGCGCATATGCGCCTCGTGATCTCGATGGCGGCGAAGTTCCGCCACTACGGCCTGTCCTCGGCCGATCTCATCCAGGAAGGCCATGTCGGATTGCTGGAGGCGGCGGCCCGTTTCGAGCCGGATCGCGAAGTGCGCTTCTCGACCTATGCGACGTGGTGGATCCGCGCCTCGATCCAGGATTACATCCTGCGCAACTGGTCGATTGTGCGCGGCGGCACCTCGTCCGCCCAAAAGGCCTTGTTCTTCAACCTCCGCCGTTTGCGTGCCCGCATCAACCGGGGCGTGGAGCAGACAGATCAGGCGACGATGTACACCGAAATCGCCACCGCGCTGCGGGTGACGGTCGAGGATGTGGCACGGATGGACTCCCGCCTGTCTTCGCCTGACTCATCGCTCAACGCGCCGGTGATGGATGACGGCAATGCCACGACCGAGCGGCAGGACTTCCTGGTGGATGACCGCCCGCTGCCCGACGAAATCGCCACAGAACTGATTGATGGCGAGCGCCGCACCAGCTGGCTCAAGGCCGCGCTGAAAACGCTGAACGCGCGCGAATTGAGCATCATCCGGGAGCGGCGGCTGGCGGAAGAGTCCGCGACGCTGGAACATTTGGGCGAGCGCCTCGGCATCTCCAAGGAGCGCGTGCGCCAGATCGAAAGCCGGGCGCTCAGCAAACTCCGCATCGCGCTGGAACAATCCAACCCGGTGATGGCGCAGATCGAGGCGCGCGGAATTTGATCTGCGCCCGGGAGCTCCTCAGCGCCGGAGACGGGCGGTCTGTCCGGCCGAGCCGGCCGCCGCTCCTCCAGCCCCCTTTAGTTTCCAGTTGGCCGAGTTCACGATCATCGTGTTGACAACAATCGTTGTCTTGTTGCCAGACACATTGGTTGTCGAATTGTAGGTGACATCCCGGTTTGGCAAGTAGATGACGCCCTGCAACTCTTCGCCATTCGATCCATTGAAGATGTATTGGCGCTTGCGGCTGTTGTTGGCGGCGTCGGATGTTTTCTCGAACATCAGGATGTTGGCGTAGGGCCCCGACTCTGGCGCGTTCGCCCGCATGGTCAGCGCGCCATTGGCGCGCAGTTCACTGTCTGTGTCGGGGAAATAGAACGTCACGCCGTCGGCAATGATGGTCGAGCCGGAATTGACGATCATCCGCCCCCTGATGATGTGCAGGCCGGGGCGGAAAGTGATTGTCGAACTTCCGTTGAATGTCGGGGCGCAATGAACGCCGGGATTGAGCACATGCGCGCCGGGGTTGTACACGCCTGAGGTGACGCAGCCTGACGGCACGGCCGGCTCCGGAATGACGCCCGCCAAGGGATCCGCCGGCACGGCGCAGCCCGTCTCAAGATTGGTGAGCGTGCCGCCATTGCGGATGAACTGCGTGCCGCGCACGCACAGCTTCGCCAGATTGAGATCAACACCGGCGTTGATGATGAAGGCCGGGTTCTGCGTCGAATGGACATTGATCGCGCAGCCCGGCGCATCGTTCTTCGCGCCGGAGTTCAGCAACAGCGCCTGGCCGACATTGGCCAGAACATGCACGCAGCCGCCGCCGCGCGGCGGCACAGGCGGGACATATTCGGCTTGCTATTCCACCCTCACATGAGCGGAGTTCGGATAGATCATCTTGGCAAAGCTCAGCGCCACGTCCATCCGGGCCGCGCCGTTCACCACATTGTCATCCAGAATGTCGAAATCCGCTGTCACCGCGGCGACATTGATGCCTGCACCGACAAGGGCACCTTCAAACACGTTGCGCGCCTCGCGCTTGCGCGCAGCGTCACTGTCCGTGTCCAAAGCCGCTCCGGCGAGAACGGCGCTGTCCATTATGTTCTGCAACTCGAAACGCTTGTTCGACTGACCTGCAAGGTCCACCGCGATGCCCGTGGCAACCAGCAGCATCGGCATGGCGGCGACCGCGGCAAGGCTGAACTGTCCTGAACGATCCTTGCGGAAGCGGTTGCAGATTGTGTCGAGGTGGAGACGGACTGCGTGGCGCATGGGGTTTCGATTTTGCGGTGTGTTCATCCAGGTGGCGTAGTTCGCCGTCTGATCGTTCACAAATCATGCCAGTTGAATCTGAACAAAGTGCTCTTGGTCTGCTGGCAATTTGAACGATCGCACCGGTCTGACGCAGCGACATCCTGCCCGGCGGTGCAAACTCACCGCAGCACGCGACCCAGCACATCATCGCTCAGGCGTTCACCGCCGAAGCCCTGTTCCACGCCGAAGGCACCGGAATAGCCCCAAATCGCCCAACCAAAGCCGCGCTCTTCGGCGAGGGCGCGCTTGGCGCGGATGTAATCGACGCGCCATTCATCCGGCAGCACGTAAGCGTTGCCCCATTCCTGGCGGATCATGCCGAACTCGCCCATCAGGATGCGCGACGGCGCGATGGCATTCACCGCCGCGAACGCAACCGCCGCATCCATGGGTTTGGCCATCACGGCTTCCAGTTCCGCCGGCGTGTCGATCTCGGCCACCAGTTCATCGAGGTAGGACAGAAGCCCGGGCACACGCGCCGTCGGCGCATCGCGTTTCATCCGTTCTTTCACGCCGTTGACAGCGGTTCTCAGCCCGGTTTTGCCGTAGCGGTCGGGCGGGAAAGGGATGCCGGTGACATGCGGGATGAAGTCGCCCGCCCAAGTCGCGCCTTGATGTGTCAACAGGAACGGCGCGTAGGAGTGGAATGAAAACAGCGTCAGCGGGTCGGAAGTCACTTTGGGGGTCAATGCCGCAAGCTGCTCCGGCCCGCCCCAGCAGGCCCCCGTGACGACGAGCGGCAGGTCGGGCGCAGCATCGCGCGCCGCCGCGTGCAGGCGGTCCATCATGGCAGGCCAGCGCGCCTCGCCCGTCTCGCAATCCATCACCGGTTCGTTGATCAGTTCGAGCGCCACGCCATTGCGGCCGTTCAAGCGCCGCGCCAGCATCGCCGCCTTGTCCGTGTAGCGGGCAAAAGCCTCGTCATCGGCGGTGACGGTCTCAATCGTTGCCGGGCGTGCGTCGCCGCCGGGAATGGTGTGGAGATCGACAATCACGTTCAGCCCGGCGTCGCGGATGAGCGCCACCGCGCTGTCGATCTCGACGAGCAGGCGGTCCTGGTGTGGCGCGGCCGCGGGCGCGACGAACACGCCCGGGTCCACCGGCATGCGGACGAAATCCAGCCCTTTGGCTTTCAACGCCGCAAGATCGTCGGCCGTCACCGTTCGCCGCCACTCAGGGAAGGGAAACAGCTTTGCCGCGTCGCCCCAGTCGGCGGGCGCAGGCCAGCTCGTCCACAGTTCCATCGAGACGCCGCGCGTGAAGGACGGCAGATCGGCCGCGCGCGACGGTTGCGAAGCGATGACCGGCACGGTCGCCACCAGGGCGGCCAGCATGGCGGCAACTGTCGGAAAGAGTGCGATGCGCGGCATTGGCGGTGTCCTTGAGCGCCGTTATTGTGCCAAAACGGACAGGGTGGCGGAAGGCGGGGCGGCGCGTGACAGGCGAACATGGTGAACAGGCGGGACTTTCGGGCACGCTTACAGGTCAGGGCCATGCGTTTCGCGCGCGCGTTTATTACGCCGACACGGATTTCTCGGGCTTTGTCTATCATGCCCGCTATCTGGAGTTTCTGGAGCGTGGCCGGACGGATTATCTGCGGCTTGCCGGCATCGAACACACGGCGCTTGCCTCCGGCGAGCGCCATGAACCATTGGTCTGGGTGGTGCGCCGCATGGAAATCGATTTTCTCGCACCCGCCCGCATGGATGACATCATCACCGTCGAAACGCGCGTCGAAGAGGTGTCGGGCGCACGCATTCTCATGGCGCAAACCGTGCGGCGTGACGAAATTCCCCTGCTCAAGGCGCGCGTCGAGGCGGTGATCGTCACGCCGCAAGGGCGGCCGCGGCGCTTCCCGAAGGACTGGGCGGCGCGCTTGATGCGTCAGGGTTGAACCGGCGAGACACCGCCAGCAACACGGATGTCGTATTTCCCCGGCCGACTTTCTGCCGCACCGCATCATCGCCGGAGGCTTTGTTCAGCACTTGGTAACCATAACGCGGCAAGGTTCATGCAAGGAAAAGAGCCGCACCGTTCGCGTCATCGTTTAACCAAATTTGCAAACGATGAGCCCGGATGTGCGGCAGGCGGACGCCGCACCGGCCGCGGCAGACGCTGCGGCAACTCTTTCAGTGGGACAGGTCAACCATGGAGCAGATCGCTCTTGCAGCGCCCGAAGGGCAGTATTCACTTTGGGCCCTGTTCATGCAGGCAGGCCTCATCGTCAAGCTGGTGATGATCGGCCTTGTGCTCGCCTCGGTCTGGACCTGGGCCATCGTCATCGACAAGATGATCGCCATGGGCCGCATCCGCAAGGCGATGGACCGGTTCGAGGAAGTATTCTGGTCCGGCCAATCCCTCGAAGAACTCTACCGCGCGCTCGCCGAAAAGAAGACAAGCGGCATGGGCGCGGTGTTCATGGCCGCCATGCGCGAATGGAAGAAGAGCTTCGAGCGGGGTGCGAAATCGCCGCATTCGCTGCAAACCCGCATCGACCGGGCGATGGACCTCGCCATTGCCCGCGAGATGGAGGGCGTGGAAAGCCGGCTCGGCTTTCTCGCGTCCGTCGGCTCGGGTGCGCCGTTCATAGGCCTGTTCGGCACGGTCATCGGCATCATGACATCATTTCAGGCGATCGCCGGTTCCAAATCGACCAATCTTGCAGTTGTCGCGCCCGGCATTGCGGAAGCGCTGCTTGCCACCGCCATCGGCTTGCTCGCCGCCATTCCGGCAACCATCGCCTACAACAAATTGTCAGGTGACGCCTCCAAACTGTCGGCGCGGCTGGAAGGCTTTGCCGACGAGTTTTCCGCCATCCTGTCGCGCCAGCTTGATGAGCGCAGCGCCAAACAGGCCGCCTGAAGGGAAACGCACGCATGGGCATGGCTTCGCCAAGCGGATCACAGGGCTATTCGCGACGCAACGGGCGCAGGGCCCGCAAGGGCGCCCTCATCTCCGAGATCAACGTCACGCCCTTCGTCGACGTGATGCTGGTGCTGCTCATCATCTTCATGGTCGCCGCACCTCTCCTCACCGTGGGCGTGCCGGTGGACCTGCCAGAGACGCAGGCGCGCGAGATGAATGCGCAGACGCAGCCGATCACCGTGTCGATCAACCCCGAGGGCCGCGTGTTCCTGCAGGAAACCGAGGTGGCGCTGGAAGAGATCGTGCCGCGGCTCGAAGCCATCGCCAAGACCGGCTATGAGGAGCGCATTTTCGTGCGCGGCGACCAGACGGCCGATTATGGCACGGTGCTGCGCGTGATGGGCCGCCTGAATGCCGCGGGCTTCAAGAATATCGGCCTCGTCTCGTTGCAGGAGCAAGGCGGCTAAGGCCGCGCGGCGCGCCATGAAAACGGGTCTCACCTCATCGGTTGTCATGCATGCGGCGGTGATCGGCTTCGGGCTGGTCAGCCTGTCGGCGCCCAAGCCCATGCAGGTGGCCGATGTGGAAGCCCTGCCGATCGATCTCGTGTCGATCGAGGAAATCACGCAGATCCAGGAAGGCGTGAAGGACGCGCCCAAGGCGGAGCGCGCCGCGCCGACGCCGACGACACGGCCTGACATTGTTCCCGACGCCGAAAAGGCGGGCGATCAGGACCGCGACCTCGAAAACGAAGTCCAGCCCGACGTGCAGGAAAAGCAGATCGCCAAGACGCAGGAAGCGCCGCCCGAAGCGCCGCCCACCCCGCAGCCAGCGCCCGAGCGGCCCGACCCCGTGGAGCCGGAACCCGAGCCCAAGCCCGCCGCCGAGCCGACACCGGAAGTGGCGCCGGAACCCAAACCGCGCGAGGAAGTGACGCCCGAGCCCGCCGAACAGCAGGTTGCGGCCCTGCCCGATGTTGCTCCGGTGCCGGAAGCGCGGCCGGAGCGCAAGCCGCAGACTGAGGAGACGACAGCCTCCACGCCGAAGCCGCAGACTGCCGAAACGCCGAACCGCAAGCAGGAACCGGCCAAGGAGCCTGCCAAGAAAACTGCGTCCACCAACCCGGAAAAATCCATCGAGGACGAGGTGGCGGCCCTTCTCAACAAGGAAAAGGCGTCCGGCGGCGGCGCAAAGCGCTCGACCGATCAGGCCGCACTCGGCGGTGAACGCACGACCGGCGGCAGCACATTGTCGGCCTCCGAGATGGACGCGCTGCGCCAGCAAATCCAGAAATGCTGGAACCCGCCTTTCGGTGTCGCCGACGCACAGGGCCTGCGCGTCACCGTCAAGATGCGGCTGACGCCGACTGGCGAAATCGAAGGGCGGCCCGAAGTCGTGTCCGGTGGCGGCAATGACGGCGTCGGCCGCGCCGCTGCCGATTCGGCGCGCCGTGCCGTCATCGTCTGTTCGCCTTACAAACTGCCTGCCGACAAATATGACGCGTGGCAGGATGTCGTCGTCAACTTCGATCCGTCGCAATTGTTCCGCTGATGCATGTGCCGGAACGCTGCATGCCTGAACTTATGAAAGTGAATATCGCCATGACCCTTCACCGCCGCGCTCCGACCCCGATCCGCGCCGTCCTGCGGGCGGCCGCCCTGCTGGCTGCAAGCCTTGCGGCCACGCTGACGCTGGCGCTCGCCCCCGCCCGCGCGCTGGTCGAGATCGACATCACCGATGGCAATGTGCAGCCGCTGCCGATCGCCATCACGGACATGATTTCCAGTGACGGGCTCGGCGCGCAGGTGACGGAAGTGATCGCGGCCAATCTGAAACGCTCCGGCCTGTTTTCGCCGATCGACAAGGCGGCCTTCATCGAGCAGATCAGCAATCCGGATGTCGCGCCGCAATTCCAGAGCTGGACGGTGCTGAACGCGCAGGCGCTGGTGACAGGCCGCGTTGTGCAGGAGGGCGGACGCATCCGCGCCGAATACCGTTTGTGGGACACGTTCGCGGGCCAACAGCTCGACGGCCAGCAGTTCTCCACGGACGCAGGCAATTGGCGGCGCGTGGCGCACATCATCTCGGACGCGATCTACAAGCGGCTGACAGGCGAGGACGGCTATTTCGACAGCCGCGTGGTGTTCGTCGATGAAAGCGGCCCGAAGAGCGCCCGCATCAAGCGGCTCGCGATCATGGACCAGGACGGCGCGAATGTCCGATACCTGACAAACGGCAATGACCTTGTGCTGACGCCGCGCTTCTCGCCCAACCGGCAGGAAATCACCTACATGTCCTATGGGTCTGGCGAGCCGCGGGTCTATCTCTCGCAAATCGAAACCGGCCAGCGTGAGTTGCTTGGCAACTTCCCCGGCATGACATTCGCGCCGCGATTCTCGCCCGATGGCGCACGCGTGGTGCTTTCGCTCAATCGCGATGACGGCAATGCCGACATTTTCGCCGTCGATCTGCGCTCGCGCTCGACGCAGCGGCTGACAAACTCGAACTCGATCAACACTTCGCCTTCCTACTCGCCTGACGGCGGCCAGATTGTCTTCACCTCCGACCGGGCGGGAAAGGCGCAAATCTACGTCATGGGCGCCGACGGGTCGGGCCAGAACCGCATCTCGTTCGGTGCCGGCACCTATTCGACGCCCGTCTGGTCGCCGCGCGGCGATCTGATCGCGTTCACCAAGCAGACAGGCGGCGAGTTCGCCATCGGCGTGATGCGGCCCGACGGCTCGGGCGAGCGCATCCTGACGACGGGGTTCCTCGTTGAAGGGCCGACATGGGCGCCGAACGGCCGCGTGCTGATGTACTTCAAGGAAGGGGCCGGTTCCGGCGGCGCGCGGCTCTACTCGATCGACCTGTCCGGCCGCAACGAGCAGCGCATCCCGACGCCCAATTTCGCGTCCGACCCGGCGTGGTCACCGTTGCTGCAATGAGGCGTGGCGCGACGGGACCGCGCCGCGCTTTGGCCGCATTTGCCGCCCAGCAGCGGGCAGGATCAAAGCCGCAGAACACGCAATGACCATCGGTTAACCATGATCGTGAAGGGCCGGTTAAGCCTGTCAGGGTTAAAAGACCATTTCATCGGCGGCGCGATCAGTGTGCCGCAACCGACGCCAAGACTGGCCTGAACGGGCCGCCCAGAAGGACTCCCACGAGGACCACCATGCAGCTTTCCGTCATCCGCGTTTCACGCTTCGCCCGCAACCCGGCCTTCATCGCATTGTTTGCCGCATTGGCGGTAGCCGGTTGCGCCAAGAAGCCCCTGCCGAACAATGCCGCCGACCTTGGCCTCGGCGCGGGTGCCGGCGCGGCGACACCGGGTTCCCCGCAGGATTTCACCGTCAATGTCGGCGACCGCATCTTCTTCGACACCGACTCGTCTGCCATCCGCGCCGACGCGCAGGCGACACTCGCCCGCCAGGCGCAGTGGCTGAACAAATATCCGAACTACTCGATCACCGTCGAAGGCCACGCCGATGAGCGCGGCACACGTGAATACAACATCGCGCTCGGCGCGCGGCGCGCTGCCGCGACCCGCGATTTCCTTGCGTCGCAAGGCGTTGCCGCCGCCCGCATCCGCACCATTTCCTATGGCAAGGAGCGCCCTGTAGCCGTGTGCGACGATGCGTCGTGCTGGAACCAGAACCGTCGCGCGGTCACGGCCCTGGGCGGCGGGGCCTGAGCGGCAACCGGTTTGGCAGGCGTAAGGCGGGGATGGCGATGGAGCGGGCAATGATGCGGATCGGCATGGCGGCGGCGGGATTGCTTCTGGCGGGGGCCGCACAGGCCACACCCCTCCCGAGCGTGGCGCCGAACGTGCCATCAACCCTGCCGTTGATCCATGTGCAGACAACCGATCCGCGCGTGTTCCAGCTTGAGGAGCAGGTGCGCCAGTTGAACGGGCGCATCGAGGAACTCAACTTCATGGTCCTTGAGCTGCAGGAAATGATCCGCAAGATGCAAAAGGACAATGAGTTCCGCTTCCAGGAACTCGAAGCCGGAAAGCAAGGCAATGCGGCGCCCGCAAACCCGGCCGATGGCAACGCTGTCGCCGGTGGCGCGAATCCGAATGCTCAGCCCGGAACCGGAGCGCCGCCAACCAATCTCGGCTCGATCACCTTTGACGCCCAAGGCAACCCGATCGGAGCCGGGCAAGGCGGGGCGACGAACCAGGCAGTGGCAGCGGGGCTCGGCGATGCCGAGCTTTTTGATTCCGCCTACAACCTTGTGTTGGCCGGCGACTATTCCGACGCCGAGAGCGCGTTTCGCGAGCATGTCTCGCGGTTCCCGCAATCGGAGCGCGCGTCAGACGCGCGCTATTGGCTGGGAGAGTCACAGCTTGGCCAGGCGAAATACACGGAGGCCGCCGAAAACTTCCTGTCGATCAGCCGCGATTACCCGCAAGCGGCGCGCGCGCCGGAAGCGCTGCTGAAGCTTGGCGTGTCGATGGCGGCGCTCAACAAGAATGACATTGCCTGCGCAACGTTCAACGAAGTGATGCGGCGCTACCCGCAAGCAGGCGCGGCCTTGCAGTCGCGCGTCGACACGGAAAAAGCCGCGGCGCAATGCTGAGCGACCTGCCGGATGCGCAGCTTCCGGCATTTGACCTTTCACCTGAAGAACTGACGGGCCACGATCGCGTCGCGCTTGCTGTTTCGGGCGGTGGCGACTCCATGGCTATGCTGGCGTTGTATCTGCGTCGCCGCACCCGCGATGGCTGGCCCGCTCCGTTGGTGCTGACCGTTGATCATGGCCTGCGCGCCGGGTTTGAAGCCGAAGCCGCCCATGTGCGGCGCTTTTGTGCGGCGAACCGGCTGGAGTGGCGCTTGCTTCGATGGACCGGTGAAAAACCGCCAACCGCCCTGATGGCGCAAGCGCGGCAGGCGCGGTACCGGCTGCTGGCCGATGCCGCCGCGACCGAAGACGCAAGCCTGATCCTGACCGCGCACACCCAAGATGATGTGATCGAGACGGCGGCGATGCGACAGGCGCGTCTGGTGGCCGGTGCGGCGCAGGCGAAACCGGAGACAGCGATGGAGCGCGTGTCAATCCTGCTTGGCCGCTTCACGCTTGTGCGGCCTTTGCTCCGCGTGTCACGGCAGGCGTTGAGGGCGCATCTCGCCACGCTCGGCATTCCGTTTGCCGATGATCCATCCAATGATGATCCACGGTTTGAGCGTGTGCGCGTGCGCACGGCCTTGCGGCGCGGACAACGTCTCGGCACGCTGGATGATGCGCGGCTCGACCGGGCCGATCTGGCGCGGCGTGCGGCCGAATGGCTGGCCGACAGCGTGAGCGGCACCGGTGAATCCATCCGCCTGCGCCCGGCGCAAGGCCATGGCGCGGATGCGGCGGCGTTTGCCTTGCGCTATGTCGCCGCTGCATTGGATGGTTCGCCGTGGCCCGCAACGCAGGCGCAAGGCGAGCACCTGCGTGCTCTGCTCGAGGCCGCCCCGAATGGCGCGGGCTATGCGGTCTGCCGTCTGCGGTTTGCCAAGGCCGGCGGCGCGGTGCGCTTCGCCCGCGATCCGCGCCATGCCACCCTCCCGTTCGGCTTTGGCGCTGTGTCTCCGTTCTCGTTCCTGTGCGCCGAAAGCCTGTTGCCGCTGGCGCGCCAATTGGCGACTGTGCTTGATGCCCCACCGCCTGTGCCGCCATTCACCACACCGGCAGGAAGTGGCCGCCGCGACCATTTGGACGGCGAATGCGCCATCAGTGCCATTGGCTTTCACGAAAGCCGTGCCTATCTTCCTGACATCACTTTGGATTGACGGCCTTCAGGCCGCCCGCGAGGCACCCCAATGAACCACAACATGCGCAATCTCGCACTCTGGGCGGTGATCGGCCTCCTGTTGATTGCCCTGTTCAATCTGTTTTCGTCACCCCAGAATGCGGGCACGGCGGGATCGTCGTCACGCGAGATCGCCTATTCGCAGTTCATCCGCGATCTCGATCAGGGCCGCATCAAGTCTGTCACGATTTCCGGCGACCAGATTGTCGGGTCCTACAATGACCAGCCGACCGGCTTTGCCACCTTCTCGCCGGGCGACCCGACATTGGTGCAGCGGCTTGAACAGAAGGGCGTCGTGATCGCGGCGAAGCCCGTCACCGACGGATCGAACTCGCTCTTGGGCATTTTGTTGTCGTGGTTGCCCATGATCATCATCCTCGGCGTCTGGATCTTCTTCATGCGCCAGATGCAATCGGGCACGGGCCGCGCCATGGGCTTTGGCAAGTCGCGCGCCAAGCTTCTGACGGAAGCGCATGGCCGTGTGACCTTTGACGATGTGGCGGGCGTGGAAGAGGCGAAGGCCGACCTTGAGGAGATCGTCGAATTCCTGCGCGATCCGCAGAAGTTCCAGCGCCTTGGCGGCAAGATCCCGAAAGGCGTGCTGCTTGTCGGCCCTCCGGGCACCGGCAAGACGCTGATCGCGCGCGCCGTGGCGGGCGAGGCGAACGTTCCGTTCTTCACGATTTCCGGTTCGGACTTCGTTGAAATGTTTGTCGGCGTCGGCGCGAGCCGCGTGCGCGACATGTTCGAGCAGGCCAAGAAGAACTCGCCTTGCATCATCTTCATCGATGAGATCGACGCTGTCGGCCGTCATCGCGGCGCCGGCCTCGGCGGCGGCAATGACGAGCGCGAGCAGACGCTGAACCAGCTCCTCGTCGAGATGGACGGCTTTGAGGCCAACGAGTCGATCATCCTGATCGCGGCCACCAACCGGCCCGATGTTCTCGATCCGGCGCTGCTGCGTCCGGGCCGCTTCGACCGTCAGGTCGTCGTGCCGAACCCGGATGTGACGGGCCGCGAGAAGATCCTGAAGGTGCACATCCGCAACGTGCCGCTTGCGCCGAACGTGGACCTGAAAACCATCGCGCGCGGCACGCCCGGCTTCTCGGGCGCCGATCTGATGAACCTTGTCAATGAATCGGCCCTGCTGGCGGCGCGGCGCAACAAGCGCCTTGTCACCATGCAGGAATTCGAGGACGCCAAGGACAAGATCATGATGGGTGCGGAACGCCGCAACTCCGCCATGACGCAGAAGGAAAAGGAACTGACCGCCTATCACGAGGCCGGTCACGCAATCACCGCGCTGAAGGTCGAGGCGGCCGACCCGTTGCACAAGGCGACGATCATTCCGCGCGGCCGCGCGCTCGGCATGGTGATGCAGCTTCCCGAAGGCGACCGCTATTCGATGAGCTATAAATACATGACGTCGCGCCTCATCATCATGATGGGCGGGCGCGTGGCGGAAGAGTTGCACTTCGGCAAGGAGAACATCACCTCCGGCGCGTCTTCCGACATCGAGCAGGCGACCAAGCTTGCCCGCGCCATGGTCACGCAATGGGGCTTCTCCGACAAGCTTGGCCAGGTCGCCTATGGCGAAAACCAGCAGGAGGTGTTCCTCGGCCATTCTGTCGCGCAATCGAAAAACGTGTCGGAATCCACCGCGCAGGTGATCGACGGCGAAGTGAAGCGTCTGGTCGATGAAGCCTATGCAGGCGCGAAGACCATCCTGACCAAGCATCGCAAGGAATGGATCGCGATTGCCGAAGGGCTGCTCGAATATGAGACGCTGTCCGGCGACGAGATCAAGGCGATCATTGCGGGCGAAAAACCCGCGCGCGACCTTGGCGACGACACGCCTCCTTCACGTGGGTCTGCCGTGCCGAAGGCCGGTGCGGGCGGCCGCCGCAAAAAGGCGGGCGAGCCGGACGCGGGCATGGAACCGCAGCCGCAAGGCTGACGGTCGCTGACATGGCATGCTCAAGGGCCGCCTGCGGGCGGCCTTTTCATGACATGTTTTGATGCGGCATCGCCGTGGCGCTCGCGTTTGGTAACGGTCGTTCACACTTTTTGTCTTAAACTTCGCTCGGTGGTATGGGATCACCGGTCGCCGCATCAGTGAATCGGCGGCGCAAGAGCATGCTGCGATCAAGTGGAAGCCGGTTGATCGGAAACGGCATGCTCTCGGTTTTGAATCTGATCATTCTGCTTTCGTTTTGATGAGTCCATCAAAGTGAAAGCAAAATGATGAAGAGGGGTTTGGGGCATGGCTGGCAAGTATTTCGGCACGGATGGCATCCGCGGACGCGCGAACACGCCGAAGATGAGCCCTGAACTGGCGATGCGTGTGGCGATTGCGGCAGGCCGCAGCTTTCCGGCGCGCGGCGAGCGCATGCGCGTCGTGATCGGCAAGGATACGCGGCTGTCCGGCTACATGATCGAAAGCGCGATGGTCGCGGGCTTCACATCGGCCGGTGTCGACGTGTTCCTGCTGGGTCCGATCCCGACGCCTGCCGTCGCCATGCTGACGCGTTCGCTGCGCGCCGACATGGGCGTGATGATTTCCGCCTCGCACAACCCGTTCGACGACAACGGAATCAAGCTGTTCGGCCCGGACGGCTACAAGCTGAACGATGCCATCGAAGCCGACATCGAAGCGCTGGTCGATCAGGCGGGCAGCCTGTCCTTGCCGCAGGGCAAGGGGCTGGGGCGGGCGAAACGCATCGACGGCGTGCATGACCGCTACATCGAATTCGCCAAGCGGACGCTGCCGCGCAATGTCTCGCTGGAAGGGTTGCGTGTCGTCATCGATTGCGCCAATGGCGCAGCCTACAAGGTGGCCCCGGCCGCCCTGTGGGAACTGGGCGCGGAGGTGATTTCCATCGGCGTCGAGCCGGATGGCACCAATATCAACCGCGATTGCGGTTCCACGCATCCCGTCGCCCTGTCGCGAAAGGTGCATGAGGTGCGCGCCGACATCGGCATCGCGCTCGATGGTGACGCCGATCGCGTGATCCTTGTCGATGAGACCGGCGCGGTGATCGATGGCGACCAGATCATGGCGTTGATCGCGCGCTCCTGGCACGAGGCGGGGCGGCTGGAAGGCGGCGGGCTGGTCGCCACCATCATGTCCAATCTGGGCCTTGAGCGCTTCATGCAGCGCCTGAACCTGCAGTTGCACCGCACCAAGGTGGGTGACCGCTATGTGGTCGAACACATGCGGGCGAACGGCCTCAACATTGGCGGCGAACAGTCGGGCCATGTCGTGCTGTCGGATTTCGGCACGACCGGTGACGGGCTGGTGTCGGCCTTGCAAGTCTTGAGCGCGATGAAGCAATCCGGAAAGCCGGTGAGCGAGATTTGCCGCCAGTTCGATCCGGTGCCGCAACTCTTGAAGAATGTCCGCCTCAATGGTGGCCAACCCTTGTCGCAGGCCCCGGTGAAGATCGCGATCGCCGAGGCTGAACAGCGGCTTGGCAATACCGGCCGCCTTGTCATCCGCCCGTCGGGCACCGAGCCGCTGATCCGCGTGATGGCGGAGGGCGATGACCAGATGCTGGTCGAAAAGGTCGTCAATGATCTGGTCGACGTGATCTCCAGATATCGCGAAGCCGCCTGAAGCCGCTGAATTTCCGGCATTTTGTGGCAAGAAGGCCGCGCAGGGCGGTGTCGCGGCGCATGGCGTGAATTGAGAATCCGTTAAGATTTCATCAGCTTATGGTGAATCGTTACGGTTAAGTGCGATTTAACCTTTACCCCCCATTATCCCTAACCAGACCTTGAGCCGCGCGTGCGGCCATCATGAGTAAAGGATTGGGTCATGGTTCATTCGCGCGTATCCGTCGCTGCCGTCGCAGCGCTTCTGTCCAGCATCAGCACGCTTGCCATGGCGGCCGACATCATTGATCCGCCCGTCATCGAAGCACCGATCCTGCCGATCATCGAGCCGGTGAAAACCGGCGGCTGGTACATCCGCGGCGATGTCGGCTACTCGATGACCTCGATCGGCGACATTCATTATGACACCTTTGATCCGATCGGTGGCAATTTCTCGACCGGCCTCCTGCGTGGCGAACTCAGCGACGGCGCGATCTTCGGCGGCGGCATTGGCTACGATACCGGCCACTACCTCCGGTTTGATCTCACGGCCGACTACCAGCAGAGCAAATTCAAGGGGAACAGCTTTTGCGGCCCCGCAGGCGCGATCTGTA
This sequence comes from Rhizobiaceae bacterium, assembly GCA_025458045.1. Lineage (GTDB taxonomy): Bacteria > Pseudomonadota > Alphaproteobacteria > Rhizobiales > Rhizobiaceae > JALOTE01. The sequence continues at coordinate 2,526 of JALOTE010000013.1, read as the reverse complement.
CCGACGACACGCAGAAGCTCTCCGCACTGTCCCTGCTCGCCAACGCCTATGTCGATCTCGGCCACTTCAATGGTTTCACCCCCTATGTCGGTGCCGGCATCGGCGGCACGCATGTCAATTGGGGCACGCTCACCAATGATTGCCGCCCCGGCGTCGATCCCGCGCTGTGCACCGACGACACGCATCCCGGCGGTTCAGAATGGCGTTTCACCTATGCCGCCATGGCGGGCGTATCCTATGACGTGACGGACTGCCTCGCCATCGATGCAGGCTACCGCTACCGCAACATTGCCGGTGGCAAGATGTTCGGCATCGCGCACAGCGGCAACCCGGGTTCCGGCTACGACAAGGGCATTGACGCCCATGATTTCCGTCTCGGCGCGCGCTACACATTCGGCGGAAAGGGTGGCACGGGTTGCGGCGCCAAGCCCCAGCCGATCGAACCCTATGAGCCGATCGAGCCCTACAAGCCCGTTTTCAAGTGACGGGACGTCGCGGCCGCAATCTGCACGCGCATGATTGATTGTCGATGGGGCGCTTCGGCGCCCCAAATTATTTTTCATGAAAGATCATGCTTAACCGTGCTTTAACTGCCATGGTTAATGCTTTGATGGAAGACAGTGCCGCCCGGCCGGGCCGGGCAATCGGGAGTTTCATCATGGTTCGTGCGTTCAGGACACTTCTCACCGCCGGCGTCGCGTTCGCCGCTTTCGTGCCCGCCGCATTCTCGGCCGATCTGGATGCGCCGATCTTCGTGGAGCAGGCCCCGGAAATCGTCCCGGTGGAGATCGGCAATGGCTGGTATCTGCGCGCCGACATCGGCTACGCCGTGTCCGAAAGTGACGGGCCTTTCCACTACAACACCTACGATCCGGCGACGAACAGCTATGGCTCGGCCGACTTCGTGACAGGCGGGCTCAGCCAGGATTTCTCAGGCGGCCTTGGCGTCGGCTACCAGTTCAACCAGTGGTTCCGCGGCGATGCCACCATCGACATGTTCAGTGGCGACTTTCAGGGCACCACGGCCTCAAACCAGCCCTGCTCGACCGACCCGACCTATGTCGGGACAACCTGCCGTTCGACCGACGCCGCCACCTATGACGCCTACACGGCAATGGCGAATGGCTATGTCGATCTGGGAACCTTTGTTGGCATCACCCCTTATGTCGGTGCCGGCGCAGGCTTCACCTGGATCAACTATGGCGGCCTGACCAACGCCTTGTTCTGCGTCGACGGCACGGCAGCGTGCCCGCCCGGCCCGTCTCCGGTGGATGTGGCTGTCCACGCCGGAGAAACGGACGCCCGCTTCACCTATGCGCTGATGGCCGGCGCATCCTATGACGTGACGCAGAACCTGAAACTCGACCTCGGCTACAAATACACCAAGATCGACGGTGGCGCGATGTTCGCCTTCGACCCGGACAGCCAGGCCGCCGGCGCGCAAGGCACACAAGGCTATGACAAGGGTCTTGAACGCCATGATGTGCGCCTCGGGATTCGCTATTCGCTCTGGTGAGGGCGTTCGTCCTCTGTTTGACAACGGCGGCGCCTTTGGGCGCCGTTTGCATTTCTGCGACTGAAGTTGTGCCGCAAGCGACTTGACCGGACTGCCGCCTTTCCATAAACGCCGCGATGGGACACCTCTCCCCAACGAGAGGCCATACTATCTGGAAGGATAGGCTCATGAGCAGCGCATCGAAGCCGGCGTCGCGCCCGGCAAACCCCCAATTTTCGTCAGGCCCTTGCGCAAAATTCCCCGGGTGGTCGCTGGACCATCTGAAGGGCGCGCCGCTCGGCCGGTCGCACCGCGCCAAGCCGGGCAAGGCGAAGCTCGCCGAGGCCATCGACAAGACGCGTGCGATTCTCGGCGTTCCGGCCGATTACCTGATCGGCATCGTGCCCGCATCCGATACAGGCGCGGTCGAGATGGCGATGTGGAACCTGCTCGGCGCGCGCGGCGTCGACATGGTTTCGTGGGAAAGCTTCGGCGATGGCTGGGTGACGGATGCCGTCAAGCAATTGAAGCTCGCCGATTGCCGCACCATCAAGGCCCCTTACGGCCAACTGCCTGATCTCAAGCAGATCGACTTCAACCGCGATGTGGTGTTCACCTGGAACGGCACGACATCGGGCGTGCGTGTGCCTGACGCCGGTTTCATTCCAGCGACCCGCGAGGGTCTGACAATCTGCGACGCCACGTCTTCGGCATTCGCGCAGGACATGGATTTTGCCAAGCTCGATGTGGTGACGTTCTCCTGGCAGAAGGTGCTGGGCGGCGAGGCCGCGCATGGCATGCTGATCCTCAGCCCGCGCGCCGTCGAGCGGCTTCTCACCTACAAGCCAGCCTGGCCGCTGCCGAAAATCTTCCGCCTCACCTCGGGCGGCAAGCTGATCGACGGCATCTTCAAGGGCGAGACGATCAACACGCCGTCCATGCTCTGCGTCGAAGATTACATCGCGGCGCTGGATTGGGCGGCCTCCATCGGCGGGTTGAAGGGCCTGATGGCGCGCGCCGATGCGAACGCC
>JALOTE010000096.1 GCA_025458045.1 Rhizobiaceae bacterium | reverse complement strand
TGCTGAGGTCAAATAGGACACGGCGCCACCGAAGCGAAGTTCACCGCCCGCGCCAGCCTTGATAGAAACACCAGACGCAAACGTCCATGTATCACTGGACAGGTCCCATCCGGTTCCAACGCCTTGATCCCAAGTGATGCTGGCAGCGCCCGACACGGTTTCGTTAAAGGAATGACCAATGCCCGCAGTGACGGTCCAGCCGTCTTTCCAATTATAGATGTTGGGACGGTTTGTGCCGAGAACAACGAGATTGAGGCGGTCGGTCACGGACCAATCAGTCCATTTGACGCTACCGAAAGCGAGCCAACCCGGAGCAATGCCGGTCTGAAATTTCGCTTCCACGCTCTGCGGCAGACTTCCATCGCCCGATGCCGGGCCGAGCAGGATCGGAGTGCCAGAAAGGAATGTCGACCCGGTTGGATCATGGTCGGTGCCCGACCGATACATCAGTTGGGCGCGGAGTGCGATGTCAGGGATTTCGTAAGCGAGGCCAACGCGATATCCATACTCCACACTGGACAAGCCAACATCGAGAGGTGTCGGGTTGCCATTGGCCGGGTTTGGAACAACCGCGGTGAGGTCATAGTCGAAGCTTTCGAGGAAAACGCCGCCAAGGACAGCAAACCTGCCCGTCTCCATGGGGACAAAATAGGCGCAAGTCAGACCGAGTTCAGCTACTGTGAAGTTCTCGCTGGTTTTGCCGAACACGCCGGTCGTGTTCGGCAAACGGTATGACACGCTGCCACCGTAGGCATCCGTGTACGTCCCGGCGCAAGACAAGCTGTCTGTCACCTTCAATTTGATTGCGGCGGACGGAAGCAAATAGCTGTCCGTATATGTTTCGCCGGCGTTCGGCCCCGCGTTCAGCTTTCGGTTCGGCGACACATATGTGACGCCAACACGCATGTTGAAATTCGCCTCGTCAAAAAGAATGTCGGTGTCTGCCGTGCCGCGGGAAAAGCCCCCCGCGTTCGCAGCCGTCACGAAGACGGCGCTGGCCAGAAGCGAAACGGTCGCGGCGGAAAGAATACGGGTCATGCTGCTCCCCCAAAAAGCAAATCTGCGCCAAAAGTATCGAAGGCGGCGGGCAGCGCAACAGAGATTTAACCACGATCCGACCCGTTGGCGGCAAAATCGGCTGATTGCCGCAATTTTGGGCAAGGCACACGCAAGCCGGAAAGAAACCTGACGCCCGCGTCAACCAAAGCCACTGAAATCAAACGATTTTTTGACAACCCAAACCGCGTGGCCTGCTGTTGCGAAAACGACACAATCCAACCGTGATTTTGTCACGATCAACGGAAAACCCAATCGTTTCCATCACATGACGTTTGGTCAAGCGATCACTGAGCCCACTCGAATCACGCGCCGGACGCTTGCGCAAGACGCGCAAGCGCTGCCTCAAGGCCCGCCGTCTGCGCCTGCAATTCGGCCAAGCGCTCGCGTTCGGCTGTCACAACGGCGTCCGGCGCGTTGGCGACAAATTGCGCATTGCCGAGTTTCTTTTCGATCTTTTCGGCTTCGCCCGCATTCCTTGCCAGCGCCTTTTGCAGCCGCGCGGTTTCGGCCGCAAAGTCGATCAATTGGCCGAGCGGCAGGCACAGCGTCGCGCCGCCCGCGACAATCTGCGCCGAGCCCTTCGGCGCGTCATCGGCAAATGAAACCCGTGTGACGCGGGCAAGCTTGCCGAGCGCCGCTTCGTGCCGCGTGAACCAATCGCGAGCTTGCGCGTCCGCACCGACAGCCACCAGTTCGGCCTGTGCCGAAGGCGGCACGTTCATTTCGGAACGCGCGGAGCGCAGGCCCGTCACCACCTCGATCAGCCAGTTGATTTCGGCTGCCGCCTCCAAGTCATCGAAATCCGGGCGGGGCCATTCGGAATGGATGAGCAGCGTCTTGCGCCCGCCCTCGCCCGCCGTCACCGCCCATAGCTCTTCCGTCATGAACGGCATGAACGGGTGCAGTAGCGCATAGATCCGGTCGAGCACATGCGCCATGCAGGCGTGGCATTCCGCCTTTTCGGCCTCATTGTCGCCGAAGAAGACGGGCTTCAGCAGTTCCAGATACCAGTCGCAGACCGTGTTCCAGACAAAGCGGTAGGCTGCCGCCGCCGCATCATTGAACCGGTAGGCTTCGATTTGCTTGGTGATCTCGGCGGTTGCCGCCGAAAGCTCGGTCAGCACCCAGCGGTTGACAGTCAGCGTGGCGTTCTGCGGCATAAAGCCTGCCATGCGCTGGCTTTCATCCAGCGCGCCGTTCATTTCGGCAAAGCGCGTCGCATTCCACAGCTTGGTGCCGAAATTGCGGTAGCCTGCGATGCGCGCCGGATCGAGCTTCACGTCACGCCCCTGCGCAGCCATGATGGCGAGCGTGAAGCGCAGCGCATCTGCGCCATACTCGTCGATCAGGTCGAGCGGGTCGATGACATTGCCCTTCGACTTCGACATTTTCTGCCCGTCCTTGTCGCGCACCAGCGCGTGGACATAGACGGTGTGGAACGGCTCGACCGGGTTGCCGTCGGCGTCCTTCATGAAATGCAGGCCCATCATCATCATCCGGGCGACCCAGAAGAAGATGATGTCGAAGCCGGTCACCAGCACATCGGTCTGGTAGTATTTTTTCAGTTCCGGCGTGTTGTCCGGCCAGCCCAGCGTGGAGAACGGCCAAAGCGCTGAGGAAAACCACGTGTCGAGGACGTCTTCATCGCGCGACAGGATATCGCCCGGTTGAAAGTTTTCCAGCTTGTCCTGCACCCATGCCTTCCAAGGCCCTTCAAGCGCAAGATAATGCTGGATGGCCTCATTGAGTGCCTCTTCCTCATCGCGTTCGACAAACACAGTACCATCCGGCCCATACCAAGCTGGAATCCGGTGCCCCCACCACAGCTGCCGTGAAATGCACCAAGGCTCGATATTCTCCATCCACTGGAAATAGGTTTTCTCCCATGCTTCCGGCACGAATTTGGTGCGGCCTTCGCGCACGGATGCAATCGCCGGTTTGGCAAGCGTCGCGGCGTCGCAGAACCATTGGTCGGTCAGCATCGGCTCAATGACCACGTTTGACCGGTCACCGAACGGCTGCATCACCACCTTGTCTTCAACCTTGATCATCAGCCCTTCGGCGTCGATGTCGGCGATGACGCGCTTCCTCGCCTCGAAGCGATCAAGCCCGCGATAGGCATCGGGCACGATGTTGATGGCGTCCACCATCGCCTCGTCCGCTTGCCCTTCGGCGGCGCGGATCGCCTCGGCCTTGGCTGCTTCGGCGGCATAGTCTTCGCCATCGGTCCTCATCGCGCCCTTGGTGTCCATCAGGCGATACATCGGAATGCCATTGCGCCTGGCGACCTGATAATCGTTGAAATCATGCGCGCCGGTGATCTTCACCGCGCCGGAGCCGAAATCCGGGTCCGGATAGTCATCGGTGATGATCGGGATCAGGCGGCGCTGCGCCTTCGGACCGACTGGGATTTCGCACAGTTTGCCGATGATCGGCTGATAGCGCGCGTCAGACGGATGCACGGCGACGGCGCCGTCGCCGAGCATGGTTTCAGGCCGGGTCGTGGCAATCGAGATGTAATCACGCGTTTCGCGCAGCGTCACATTGCCGTCGGCGTCCTTCTCGACGTGCTCGTAAGTCGCGCCACCGGCCAGCGGATATTTGAAGTGCCACATGTGGCCCGCGACTTCACGGTTCTCGACTTCAAGGTCGGAGATCGCCGTTTCGAAATGCGGGTCCCAATTGACGAGGCGTTTTCCCCGATAAATCAGTCCCTGTTTGTAGAGCGTGACGAACACTTCGAGCACGGCCTTTGACAGGCCCTCATCCATGGTGAAGCGCTCGCGCGACCAATCGCAGGATGCGCCCAGGCGCTTCAACTGGTTGACGATCACGCCGCCCGACTCACCTTTCCACTGCCAGACACGGTCGATGAACTTTTCGCGGCCCATCTCGCGGCGGCCTTCATTGCCTGCTGCCGCCAGTTGGCGCTCCACCACCATCTGCGTCGCGATGCCGGCATGGTCGGTGCCCGGTTGCCACAACACGTCCCTGCCCCGCATCCGCTCGAACCGGATCAGGATGTCCTGCAATGTGTTGTTCAGCGCATGGCCCATGTGCAGCGAGCCGGTCACGTTCGGCGGCGGGATGACGATGCTGTAGGGCTCGGCGCCGTGCTTTGCGCCCGCACCGGCTGCGAAGGCATTGGCGTTCTCCCACGCCTTGGCGATGCGCGGCTCGGCAGATTTCGGATCGTAGGTCTTTTCAAGCATGGCGGAAGTCCGTCTGGCATAAACCCGTCATGGTTGAAGGCCGTCCTTCGAGGCATTTTTCCTTCATGGTGAGGTGCGAGTGAAACGAGCCTCGAACCAAGAGGAAAAATGCGCCTCAGGATGAAGGGGCCTTCAACCCAACGATGGCGCAGTTAAGCTGACCGCCTCTCAACCGGAAGCGGCCGCCCAAGTCAACGAAGGTAAAAGATCAATCAGATGTCGCCGCGGGCGATGCGGGCAATCTCTTCGCGCACGAGGCGCTCGACCATGGACGGCAGATTGTTGTCGAGCCAGTCCTGCAGCATCGGGCGCAGCATGGCCTCCGCCACTTCCTCCAGCGGTTTCTGCTTGGAACGCATGAAAGCCAGGTTCAGGTCGTCGAACGCCGCCGCGACGCGGCGCTCAGGCGTTTCCGACACCAGGCGTTCGACCGCGCCAAGCGACTGGGCGACAGCAAGCGGCGTCACCTCGCGCGCGACCGCTTCGGTCAGACTTTGAGCTGGCCCGTTCACCGGCAGCCCGGCCGCCGCATGCACAACAGGTGCGACCGCAGCCACGTCAACAGGCGGCGAAACCGGCGCGGCAACTGTAGCGCTCTGCGCGGTTTCCGCCTGGATGGCCATCGCCTCGTTGGTCTCGATGATCTTGCGGATCGACGCGAGGATCTCTTCCATCGTCTGCTCGCGTTGCGGAACGGCGACAGGCTGGCTCAACGCGGTCATCTACTCTCTCCAACACCGGAATTGCGACCGACGACACGGCATCAGCCGGGGCACCGTTCGCCCGGCGAAGACGTAGCCGAATCGGCAGTCACAGAGAATCACAAACAGGCGCAACAATACAGTTGCGCACAGCAATTTCGTGCCGGTCCAAAGCCGGGGGGTGCCGCAGTTGGAAACCTACGCGTGTGGGGGCGCGGTCAGCGTCCGTCCACTGTGCGCAGGCCAAACCATTTGTCCTTGACCGCCTCGAAATTCACCTGCGGGTCATAACGCTGGACATTCAGGCCGATCACCTCCGGCTTCAGCGCACCGATGGCCGACAGCACGGCGTAGCTTGCGACCACCACGTCGCGCTCGGCCTGCACGCGGGCGATCTGCGCATCAAGCAGCTGGTTCTGACCGTTCAGCACATCCAGCGTCGTGCGCTGCCCGACATTGCGCTCTTCGATCAGGCCGTTCAGCGCGACCTGCGCCGCATCGATCTGCTCCTGCGACGAGTTCAACACGGCACGGGCCGATTCGAGATTGGCCCATGCGGAAGCGACCGCCGCGCGCACCTGGTCGCGGGATTCGTCAACCAGGAGCCTCGCCTGAGCCAGTTGCTCCTTGGATTGCCGCACCTGGGCATCGACGCGACCGCCGGTGTAGATCGGGATGCGCAATTGGGCCGAAAGCGATGCGGAATTGTCGCTGGCGGAGCCGTTCTGCGAATCGGTCGCTTGCGACTCAACACGCGCGCGCGCCGACAACTGCGGCAGCAACTGCCCCTGCTTGGCCTTCACATTGAAGTCGCTGGCATCGACAATGTTCAACCGCGCCAACACCGCGGGATGGTTCGACTCGGCCTGGGCAAACGCGCTCTCAAGGCTCTTCGGCAGGCTCTTCCCCGCCGGCACCGGTGCCTTCAACTTGCCGGGCGTGAGCCCCGTCACCTGACGATAAACAGCCTCGGATGACTTCACGCGCGCCTGCGCGGCGGTTGCCTGAGCGATGGCGCCAGCGCGCTGGGCATCGGCCTGAGCCACATCGGTGCGGGTGCCCTCGCCGACCTGAAACCTGGCCTGCGCGGCGCGCTGTTGCTCGGTCAGGAAAGCGATCGCCTTCTGACGCAACCCGGCAATCTGCCGGTCCCGGAACACGTCGGAGTAGGCCGCGGCGGCATCGAAAAGCACATTCTGGGTGGAGTTCGCCAATCCATATTGCGACGCGCGCACCTGCGCCTCGGCTGCCGCCACATTGTTCCTGGTCTGGTTGCCGTCAAACAGCACCTGATCAATGTTGATCCCGAAAGAACCGACAGCAAGGCTGCCCGTCCTGTCGCTGTCAGAAAGCGAGACGCCGGCATCGGCGGAGACTTGCGGCCGCATCGCGGATTTCGCCAGCGGCACATTCTCATCGGTCGCACGCGCGTCGGCGCGTGCGGCGTTCAGCGTGGCGTTGTTGTTGTAAGCGGCAGCCATTGCCTCGAAGATCGTGTCGGCAAAAGCCGGAGTGGCCGACAGCGAAACAAGCAATGCAACAGTTGAAAAGAACGCTTTAAGGCGTTGATCCTTCGACATTTCTGTCAACCAATATGTTGGCAGCAGCCGAAATGGCCGTCCTGCGGGGTTTCAGAATACGAACCCGGCTTCGGCAAGGAAGCCGGGGATTGGCCTGACCGACGCGTTGAATGCCTTGCGGCCCGCAACATGTCCGTCATGCTTGCCGTAGACCTTGGCAATCCCCGCATTGCCACGACCTTCCACAACGACAAGCCTGCCGCCCTCTTTGAGTTGCTCGAAGACGGCCGCGGGCACAACATCGGCGGCACCGCCGATGAACACAACATCGTAAGGTGCCTCCGACGGATAGCCCTTCGCAAGTTCGCCGATGACCGTGACAACATTGTCACAGCCGGTGCGCGACAGCAACGCGCCGGCACGGATGGAATGCACAGGATCATCGTCCAGCGCGATGACGGCACTTGCGAGCTTCGACAGAATCGCCGCCGCATAGCCCGCACCACCGATTTCGAGGACGACATCGGTCGCCTTCACTTCGGCGAGTTGGACGAGGCGCGCCAGCGGCGACGGCTTCATCAGGTGACGCGGCCCTGTAGCACCCTCGGCGACAATTTCGATATCAGTGTCGGCATAGGCGACGGCCTTGCGGTCGGCAGGTGCGAACGCTTCACGCGGCACGGCGAGAAAAGCCTCCAGCACGCGCAAATCGGTCACGTCGGTGGTACGGATCTGGCTGTCCACCATGTTGCGGCGCAACTGGAGTGAATCAAAGTCAGCCATCAAAGAGCCCGCCTGCTTGTGCGGCCATGCCGCGTGTGCCGCCTGCCTGTCGCCCAACGGCCTCATTCAGGCAATGCGACCGGAGTTGGAGGCCTCGGAGGGAATCGAACCCCCGTACAAGGATTTGCAGTCCTCTGCGTCACCACTCCGCCACGAGGCCCCGATCCGGTTGGCCGCGGCTTTAGGCAATCGACAGTTTGCGGTCAAGCGGTTGGCGGTCAAGCTGGCGGTAAGCCACCGCCATTGCGTTTGCGGCTGCGCTTCTCCCAGGCAACCGCAATCCTGCGGCGGACCCGGCGCACGACGGCCAGATCATGCGACAGGATGAAGAGGCCCAACGGAATCATCCAGAAGCCGAGAATGGGCAGAAAACCAAGGAAGCCCAGGAATATCAGCAACACGCCAAGCACGATGCGCCCGATGCGCGAGGCAGGCATCGGGATTTCGCGGCCAAACAGGCGCAGGATGCGGGGGCGGAGCGGTTCGGACACGGTGATGGCACGCGTTCTGGGGCGCCGCAGAGGGTGGGTATTGCTCGCCGCAGTTTCAACCTGTGCGAGCCCAATGATGCCAAAACGCCCTAGCAGATCAAAAGGGCTTGGCAAAGGGGTGCGGCATTGCTAATGGCGCTCGCATCGCGGTGGTCCCCGATAGCTCAGCGGTAGAGCAGCCGACTGTTAATCGGCTGGTCGCAAGTTCGAATCTTGCTCGGGGAGCCAGCGATTTTCCTTTGATATTACAGGCTTCTAGCGTTTGCCTGATGTGAACACAGCCGGAACGTTAGACCCCGTTGGACACGCTGTTAGACGCGTAAAAAAATCTAACAGTTAGATTTGGCGGGTTTGTTCCGGTTGTGTTGCTGCCGATTTGGGGTTTCAGCATGGACTGGTGGCTCATATTTTCAGCCTGCTTTATCCCTGTCATCGCGATCATTTTCATCTTGCGCAGGCGGGCGCAGAACCGGTTGACCGATCCCTACACGCGCGCCCGCATATTGATGCATGTGCTGCCTTACATGCCGGAACCGGCCCGCATCTGGCTTTCCGAAACGCAGCATTCGGTTGATATTGGGAAGATTACCGGGCTTGTTGGCGCGATCATCCATGCGCATGAAATCGGGATCGCATCGCCCGATGCGCTGAACGCCCTCATCACCCCGCAAACCATGCCACACTATGCGCCTGCTGCGCTTGCCGTCTGGCTGACGCATGCCGATCCGCGCGATTTGCATCTGCTGCATGCGTTTCTGAAACGGCTATGATGCTGGGTCCTCGGGACAAGCCCGAGGATGACTAGGCAGTTGTCTTTAGCAACAGCAGAGGCATGATCCCCCGATCACGCCCGTGATGACGACGCTGCTTGTTCGGCGGCCGCCAGTTCCTCCGCCAGCCAGGCATCGCGCTTGGCGGCCGCGGCGCGGGCGAGCTTGATGGAGGCCGACACATAGTGCCGTTCCATGGCCGAGGCGTTGCGTTCCGCATGGCCGGAGAATGAGGCGCGTTCATTCGGCGTGGCGTTGGCCTGATTGAGCCAGTCGAGCGCGGTATCCCGCAAATCCTGATCATGAAAGCCCATGAGCGCCGGGCGCGCTTTCGCGGCTGATGGTGTGCGGCGAGATTTTTTCCAAAACACGGGGTAATCTGCGTCACTCTTGCCTGCGTAAGCGAGGCGATCTGTGTACTGGAATCCCCCTGATGCCCGCAATGGAGCCCGCTTCGCCATCCCGTCGGAATGAAAGCGAGGCCGTTGGTGGAATGATCGTTGTTTTTGAGCGCGATCTGCGTTTGGTTGATCATGAGGCTCTGGCGGCTGCTGCCGGGTGCGGGCCGGTCTTCCCGGTTTTCATCCTTGACGCGCCGCTTGCCGCCTCGCTCGGCAGCGCGCAGAAATGGTGGCTGCACCATTCACTGTCGGCCCTCAACGCCGATCTTGCCGACCAGGGCGGACGGTTGCTGCTGGTGTCGGCCGACGACCGGGCGGATGCCATCATCGATCTGGCCGAGCGGACCGGGTTGTCGCATGTGGCGTGGACACGGCGCCATGGTGTGCGCGGCCGCGATGATGATGCGCGTCTGTCTGGAAAATTGGAGGCGGCGGGCCTGACTGCCTCGCTGCATGCCGGACAGTTGCTGCACCGGCCAGACGGCGTCCGGACAGGCGCAGGCGGCTTTTTCAAAGTCTACACGCCGTTCTGGCGCGCCATCATCGAGCGCATCGCGGACGCGCCACCCCTCCCCGCGCCAGTGTCGCTCCGCTTTGCCGCAGCACCGGATGGCGAGTCTCTCGAAAGCTGGGCTCTGCTGCCGCGCACGCCCGATTGGGCAGGCGGGTTGGCGGCCGAATGGACGCCGGGCGAAGCCGGCGCGCATGAACGCCTGTCAGCATTCCTTGACCGCGCCCTGATGGGCTATGGCGAAGATCGCAACCGCCCGGATTTGCCGTCGACGTCGAGGCTTTCCCCCCACATCGCGTTTGGTGAAATCTCGCCGCGGCAGGTCGTGGCGGCAGCCATGAAACGGCGGACATCTCGCAACGGTGCCGACCTAGACGTGTTCCTGAAAGAAATCGTCTGGCGGGAGTTTGCCTACCACCTGCTCGTCAATGCCGACGACCTCGCCAACGCCAATTTCAATCGCAGCTTCGACGCCTTTCCCTGGGCCGAGGACGAAGCGCGCTTCAAGGCATGGACGCGCGGGCTGACGGGCTACCCCATTGTCGATGCCGGGATGCGTGAACTCTGGACAACCGGTTGGATGCACAACCGCGTCCGCATGATCGTCGCCTCGTTCCTGTGCAAGCATTTGCTCATCGATTGGCGCAGGGGCGAACGCTGGTTCTGGGATACGCTTGTCGATGCAGACCCGGCCAGCAATGCGGCAAGCTGGCAGTGGGTTGCCGGGTCCGGCGCGGATGCAGCCCCCTATTTCCGAATTTTCAACCCGGTGCTCCAAGGCGAGAAATTCGACCCTGAAGGCACCTATGTGCGCCGCCATGTGCCGGAATTGGCAGGGCTTCCCGCGCAATTCATTCACAAACCGTGGGCCGCGCCTTCACAGATCCGTCAACAGGCGGGCCTGCGCCTTGGCGCAAACTATCCGCACCCCATCATTGACCATGCCGAAGGTCGCGCGCGTGCGCTGTCGGCTTACCAAACGCTCCGGGAGGCCTCATGAACGCCTTTGCATTCCCCAACCGGTCCACGCTGCCGCCGCAGCGCATCGCTGTCATCGGTTCGGGCATATCCGGTGCCTCCGCCGCCTGGGCCCTGGCCCGCAACCATCAGGTGACGCTGTTTGAGGCGGGCTCCCGCTTCGGCGGCCACACCGCGACCGTCGAGATCGACTATCTCGGCACACCGGTTTCGGTCGACACCGGCTTCATCGTCTACAACACGCTGAACTACCCCCTCCTCACCAAGCTCTTTGCTCACCTTGGCGTCGAAACCATCGACAGCGACATGAGCTTCGC
>JALOTE010000095.1 GCA_025458045.1 Rhizobiaceae bacterium | reverse complement strand
TCGCTGTACAAGGCGTGGGCGGCGGTCATCCGGCGTGAGGCTAACGCCACGGCGCTGCTCGATGCCGTGCCGGACGCGCAACGCGGCGCAGGTTTCGTTTTTGCCAAGACGCGGCACTTGCGGCGCAACGAGCGCACCACGCAGGCGGCCGAAACCATGCTTGCCGCCCCGCGTGACATGGCGGCCATCCATGATTCCAATGAATGGTGGAACGAACAGCAGATCCTCGCGCGCGATTTGATCGATCTCGGCAAACACGCGCTCGCCTACAAGGTCGCCGCCAACCACCATGCGCAGACCCCGTCGCGCGTGGCGGATGCGGAGTTCCACGCCGGCTGGATTGCCTTGCGCTTTCTCGACGATCCGGCAACGGCGTCGCGGCATTTCGCCCGCATCGCCACCGTCACCGATGGCCCGATCAGCCGCGCGCGCGCGCATTACTGGCTGGGCCGGGCGGCGGAAGCAGGCGGGCCGGGCGACGCCAAGGCGGAGTTTGCCAAGGCGGCGCGCTTTGCCACCACATTCTATGGCCAGTTGGCTGCCGCCCGCATCGACGCAAGCCAACTCGACATCCATTGGCCGCGGGCAGGTGAAGACGCCCGCGCGCGCTTTGAGGCACGCGAACTGGTGCGTGCGGCGCGCCTTTTGATCGAGGCCGGCCATGAGACCCGCGCCGCACCCCTGATCGCCGGGCTCGGTGAGACACTGAGCGACCCAGGTGAGTTGGCGCAGCTTGCGCTGATGGCCGAGCGGGCGGGGTTGAACAAGGTTGCCTTGCAGGTCGGCAAGAGCGCCGCGCAACGCGGCGTCGACGCTGGCGCTCTGACCCACCCCTTGGGCGCGATCCCGGAAAGCGCGCCGCTTTCCGATGCGGGCCGGGCGCTGGCCTATGCAGTGGCACGCCAGGAGTCCGAGTTCCATGTGGGCGCCGTGTCGGGGGCTGGCGCTCTCGGCCTCCTGCAACTGATGCCGGGCACAGCCAAGGAGGTGGCGGCGCGCAGCGGCGTGCCCTTCTCCAAAACCCGCCTGACCGGGGATGCCGGCTATAATGCGGCGCTTGGTGCACGCTATCTGTCGGAGCAGATCGACCGGTTTGATGGCTCCTATGTTCTGACATTCATCGCCTACAATGCCGGGCCGCGCCGTGCCGATGAGTGGGTCGCGCGCTATGGCAATCCGGCTGGCAAGTCCATCGACGAGGTTGTCGACTGGGTGGAACTGATCCCCTTTGCCGAGACACGGTCCTATGTGCAGCGCGTGATGGAGAACTATCAGGTTTACAAATGGCGGTTGACCGGCCGATACGACATTGAGCGCGACTTGCGCTTCGGACGCGATTGAAACGCGACGTGCGTTTCTGCTGCGATTGAAACGCGACGTGCGTTTGTGCTGCGATTGAAACGCGGCTGGACAGTATCGGGGACAGGAATGCCTGACGGGAATGCGCAGGAGCGCAGCGAGTTTCGCAGCGCGCAAGACGGATTGATGCTGCATGCGCGCATCGTCGGCGCGGCTCAGCCCGGCCGCCTGCCTGTTCTCTTTCTGCCGGGCCTGACCCGCAACCACCGTGATTTCTCGGCGCTGGCGCAGATGTTTGCGAGGGATCCCGTCGCGCCGCGCCAGGTGATCGCGCTCGATTATCGCGGGCGCGGGTTGTCGGCACGCGATCCGGTCTGGCAGAATTACAACACGCTGACCGAGGCCAATGATGTGCTGCACATGCTGGCCGCGCTCGGCATCGAAAAAGTTGATGTGATCGCCACCTCGCGCGGCGGGTTGATCGTGCATGTGCTGTCGGCCATGCGCCCGGGCGTGATGGGGGCGGTCGTGCTCAATGATGTCGGGCCGGAGATCGGCGGGGCGGGCCTAGCAGCCATCCGCACCGGGCTCGGCGCGATGCCGAAGCCCGCCAATTGGACGGAGGCTGAACGCTGGATGGTTCAGGCCTACCAGAAATCCTTTCCGGCGTTGAAGCAGGCTGATTTCCAGCGCATGACGCGGGCGCTGTTCAAGGACGGCGAAGATGGCAGGCCTGTCGCAGATTTTGACCCTGCGCTGGTCAACACGTTGCAGGCCATCGATTTCAATGCGCCGTTGCCGACGCTCTGGCCGCAATTTGCCGGTCTGCGCGGGCACCGCGTGATGGTGTTGCGGGGCGAGAACTCGCTTCTCCTGACGCCTGAGACCGTGGAGAAGATGCGGCAGGCGCATCCGCGTCTTGTCGCCCACACCGTGCCCGGTCAAGGCCACGCACCCATGCTTGAAGCCGGCGACCTGCCGCGCCGCCTGATGCGCTTCCTCAACGCGTGAGGGCTCTGCGCGGCAAAAGGCTGCATGTGGAAGAAGAAAAAAGCCCGGCAAGATGCGCCGGGCTTTCGATGTGAACCAGTGCAGCAGGACTATTTTTTCTTGCCCTTCTCGGTTGCCGTCGATTTCCTGCTGGTTGCGATTTCGCCAGCCTCGGCCCGCCTTGCGTGTTCGGTCATGCCGCCCTCGGCAAGGATTTGCGCCTCTTCTCGCCAGTTTTCGCGTTGCACCCGGCCGGGAAAGCCAACCGAAATCCCCACCCAATCGGCTTCGGCATCGCTGAGTTTGGCAATCTGGTCGAAATGGTAGAGGCCGATCGCGTGCAGGCGCTTCTCAATCGCGGTCCCCACGCCATCGATCAAGGTGAGGTTGTCCGGTTTGCCCTTGCGCGCGGCCTTCAACAGGCCCTTGGGCTCGGTGCCGAGGTCAGCGCCTGCGCCTTTTCCAACCGAGGTCGCGATTTCACCGCGCGCGACCCGTTTGGAAAACTCGGTGTCGCCACCCTTGGCCAGAACCTTGGCTTGGTTCACCCACTCCTCCCGCTCGATGCGGCCGGGGAAGGCGAGCCTCTCACCATAGTCCTCCTGGTCCTTTTTCGACCAGCCGGCGATCTGCGCGAATGTGAGCACGCCAAGCGCGTTCAGCCGCGCCTCGTTCTGGCGGCCAATGCCACGGATGCGCTTCAGATCATCCGGCTTGGCAGGCGCGGCCTTCACAGGTGCGGCTTTCACCGCGGCCGGCGCGGGTTTTGGCTTCACTGCCGTCTTCGCTGCTGGCTTGGAGATCGCTTTGGCGGCTTTCGGCTTTGCCACAGGCTTGGGCTCGGGTGCGGCCATCAGCGCGGCAGGCGCAGAAACGGGCGCTGCCGTGAAGGCAACGGGTTCGGCCTCGGGCGCCGCGGTTGCGACTGGTGCCACAACTGGTTCCGGCATCGCAACCGGTGCCGCCACCGGCTCCGGCGCGCGATAGGCTGCTGCCGCGGCGGCAGGTGCCGCAACGGCCGCCGCCGCCACCGGTGCAAGGCCCGCGGGTTCGGTTGCTTCGCCGAACAGGCGGTGCAGCCAGCAGCCCAGCACGCATCCGAGGATGTAGGCGATCGCCAAGAGAAGCAGTGT
The DNA here is from genome assembly GCA_025458045.1 of Rhizobiaceae bacterium. Classification (GTDB taxonomy): domain Bacteria; phylum Pseudomonadota; class Alphaproteobacteria; order Rhizobiales; family Rhizobiaceae; genus JALOTE01. Next base: position 16,410 of record JALOTE010000095.1, on the reverse strand, counting down.
CTGGATCGTGAAAAAGAACATGGCTCAGGTCCCTTCCGGCGTCAGCGCAGCGGCTTCATGCGGCAGGTGGTCCAGCCGACATAGAGACCGATGAGGAAGGCTACGGCGAGAAACAGCCAGAGTTTGGTGATCAGGTAAATCATCGCAGTCCCCTCACTGGATGGCACGGATTTCGATGCGGCGGTTGAGCGCTTGGCCCTCCGCCGTCGCATTGTCGGCGACGGGCACGGTCTCGCCTTTGCCGACGGCTTCAAACCGGTCGGCTGAAACGCCGCGCTCCACCATCCAACCTCGGACGGCATCGGCGCGCTCCTGCGACAGGCGGAGATTGTAGCTGTCCGAGCCACGGTTGTCGGTGTGCCCTTCGACCGAGAAGCGGACCGCCGGACAGTTTTGCGCCACGAACAACACTTCGTTCAACGCCTCCTGGCTCTGTGTCTCGATGATGACCGCGCTGGCGGTCTCGAAGGTGATGGAACGCGCGCCGGACACGCGTTTGACGAGGTCAACGCAGATGTCGGGCAGCACGATTTGCGCGGCCGGCGCAGGCGCCGCCTCGGGCTCCGCCACAGGCGCGGGGGCCGGTTCGGGTTCCGGTGCTGGCGCAGGAGCAGGAGCAGGGGCAGGAGCAGGAGGAGCCGGTTCCGGCGCGGTGATTGCCGTTGTCAGCGTCACGAGCGTAGCGGCGCGGTTGGCGAGCAGGGCTTCGGATGCGGCCTTGACCTCCTGTGTCGCCGCGGCGCCGGTGACGGTCAGCGTTCCGTCGGTCAGTTCGGCCTTGCCGGTGTCGAGCGGCGCAAGCGCGCGCAACGCATCCGTGACCACCGTGGTGTAGGCAGCGGGTGCGCCGTTGGCGAGCGTCATCTGGTCGTTGACAGTCGTTGCAACGGTTGCCGCACGTTTGGCGATGAAGGCCTTCATGTCCGGCGATGGCACAAGGCCGGTCAGCGTCACGGCATCGCCAGCCTTTTCGGCGGCCCAGACGTAAGGCGAGATCGCGGGCGAGGTGACATTGGCGGTGTGGCCGGCTTTGCGCACGGCGGCCTCCACGGCCAGTTCCACGCCAAGATCGGGAGCGACGCCTTCCACCACCAGAGTTCCGTCGGCATAGGTGGCGGACCCTTTGGTGAGCGGCTTCAAGGCGTCCAGCCCTGTTGAAACGATGGACGCATAGTCACCCGGCGCGCCGAGGCCGAGCACCTGCGAATCGCGCACCGGAGAGCCGACGGCTTCGGCCTTGCGAACATTCAGCGCTTTGGCCTGTGGCGACGGCACAAAGCCCGAAAGCGTGACACCGCCGACGGTTTTCGTCGCCTGCCACTTGTAGCTGGCAACAGGCAGGGCCGTGATCGCCGTTGACACCGCCACGCCTTCCGGTGCGCCGGCGGCAAGGCTGTCGTCGAGGGCGAGCTTGGTTGCCAGTTGCGGCGTCTCGCCGACAACGCGCAGCGCGTTGTCTGTCAGGCTGGCCGAACCGGAGGTGAGTCCTGCCAGTGCCTGCAACCCGTGCATTGTCGCGGCCCCATAGGTTTCGAGCGCACCCGGCGCGATGTCGAGCGAATCCTCGACCGTGCCGAGCTTGGCGGCCTCGGCAAGCAATGCGTCCGCCGTCTCGCGCGACGGGGCGAAGCCATCCAGGACAATCGCGCCTTCGGCCGACTTGGTCGCCGACCAGACATAAGGCGATACGGCCGCGGGGGGCGGTGGCGCGACATCATAGACCGTAGCAGCAGATGCTGATTCAAGGAAGCCTTCCGCGCCGCTGAACCGAGCCGAGAAAGACTTTGCGCCAGCCGGAAGCGACGGGATCACCAGCATCGCGCCGCCATTGTCCACGGCAGCAACGCCCAACTCGGTCTCGCCGTCAAGGAAGGTGACGCTGCCCGCCGGAGTGCCCTCCGGTGCGGTGACAGTCGCCAAGAGGGTGACGGGTTCGCCTTCGATTGCAGCTTCCGGGCTGACGCTGAGCGCCGTTTCAGTCGCGACCGGCGCAGGCGCAGGCGCGGGTTCAGGCTCCGGTGCAGGCTCGGCAACCGGTTCCGGCGCGGTCACGGCATAGGTGACGGTGACGCCAGCGGGCGAAGCTGCACCGGTGACGGCTGCGGCCACCCCGGCTTCGGGAGCGGCTCCTTCAATCGACAGCGCGCTGTCAGTCAGCGCTGCGGAACCCAGCGTCAGAGGAGCGAGCGACTGGAGCGCGAAGGCCGTGGCGGCAGCGTAGCCTTCGGGCGCTCCGGCGGCAACTTCCTGGCTGTCATCGACCGTGCCGAGGGCCGACGCGGCGGCGACGTTTGCGGCTGCGGCCTCTGCCGAAGGTGCAAAACCATCAAGCAGGATGCGGCCGTCATCCGCCTTGACAGCTGACCACACATAGGGCGACGCAACCGGCAATGGCGGCGGTGTGATCGACTGTGAAGCGATAGTCATGCCGTCCGGCAGCGCACCGGCCAGCGCGGAGGTGACGGCGGCAAATGCTGTCGGCGTGTCGGTGACGCCCTCGATGTCCAGCGCGGTGCCGGTGAGGCCCGCTTTGCCGGATGTGAAGTTGGGCAATTGGGAAAGGCCGAACGTCGCCAAACCGGCGAAACCGGCCGGTGCGCCGGCCGCGAGCGTCATTTCATCCTTGACTTCGACCCCCGGGTTCAATTGCTGCGCCGCCGCCACGATTTCCACGCGGGTTGTCTCGTCAGGCACATTGCCGGTCAGTGTGATGCCTTCGGGTGCCTTGGTTGCGCCAAACAGATAGGGTTCGGCGACAGGCAGAAGATCGGTCGCGACAGTCACCACGCGCACATCATAGGCATCGCCTGCAATTTTGGCCGCCTCATCGCGGGCCGCTTCCGACGGCGCCGTGCCGCGCAAGGTGAGATCACGGCCGTCCAGTTCGACCTCGGCCCACGGATGCTGCGCGGTGAGGGCCGAACCGGCAAGATTGGTCAATTCGGTTTCCACCGGGCCGGAGCGGAACCACACCGCCAAGGCCCCCAAAATGAGCGTGGCCAGAATGCCCGGCCAGATCCAACGTCGCCAATCACACATCGCGGTTCAAGGCCCCCTGCCTTTTCATGCCCGTCAAGCCGCCCGTCGCGGCGGCGTCTCGGCCAAAAGGTTTACGGAATGTGAACGGCAATTCAAGTGGAATCGCTTCATTGGTGAACGCAGTGTTCAGTGTGGTCCACAGCCAAACCGGGCCTTGCCTGCCTTGGATCGCTTGGACCATCCGCGTTCCGCAGTCTCGATGAAGCGCTTCCGGCTTGTAGGCTTTGGCTGGCGCGCCAGCCGGCCATGCGCCGGAGTGCCGAAGGCTGCACCACCACGCCAGCCGCCGCGTTGCTGCTTCGGCCTTGAAATGGCCGCGCCAAGCGGCTATGCGCGCTCAACTCCCACATTGCGCTCATGAAAGGGGCTGTCCATGGCCCGTGTCACTGTTGAAGACTGCATCGACAAGGTCGAGAACCGGTTTGAACTGGTTTTGCTTGCCGGTCACCGCGCCCGCCAGATCTCGCAGGGTGCCGCGCTGACAATCGACCGCGACCGCGACAAGAACCCGGTCGTCGCCCTGCGCGAAATCGCCGATGAGACGATTTCGCCTGAAGATCTCAAGGAAGACCTGATCCACTCGATGCAGAAGCATGTGGAAGTGGATGAGCCCGAGGCCGATGGCGCAGCCATCGAAGCCAATGACCTTTCCGAGGAAATCCAGGAGGAAATCACCTCTTTCGATCAGAATTCCGAGGAGGACTTGCTCGCCGCCATACAGGGCCTCGTCGCGCCGGAAAAGAACGACGACTACTGAGTTTCGGACGTTTTCTCGCTTCCTTTGCCGCAATTGCCTGCTTAGCATGACAAAGCGTCCGGCCATCTCCGGGCGCTTTTTCTCTGAGTGAGGCGCGTCGAACGGCCATGCTGCGCCAGATCGATCTGGTTGACAAAATCCTCGCCTACAATCCGCAGGCGGACGAGGCGTTGCTGAACCGCGCCTATGTCTATGCCATGGCCAAGCATGGCGAGCAGCGCCGCGCTTCCGGCGACCCGTACATCTCGCACCCCATTGAAGTGGCGGGCATCCTTGCCGACATGCATCTCGATGAGGCGACGATCGCGGTCGCCCTGCTGCATGACACGATAGAGGACACCGACGCGACGCGCGAGGACATCGCGGCCAAATTCGGCGAGGACATTTCCGAACTCGTTGATGCGCTGACCAAGCTGAAAAAGCTCGACCTCGTCACCAAGCGCGCGCAACAGGCCGAAAACCTGCGGCGTTTCCTGCTCGCCACCGCCAAAGACATCCGCGTCTTGTTGGTGAAGCTGGCCGACCGGCTGCACAACATGCGCACGCTCGACCACGTGCCGCCCGACAAGCGCAAGCGCATCGCGGAAGAGACGATGGAACTCTATGCGCCGCTTGCCGGCCGCATGGGCATGCAGGATCTGCGCGAGGAACTGGAAGACCTCTGCTTCCAGCACATCAACCCTTCCGCCTATGCGACGGTCACGGCCCGCCTGCGCGACATCAATGAGAAAAACCGATATCTGCTTGGCACAATCGAGACAGCCTTGATGGACCTGCTGGCCCAAAACGGCGTCTCCGCAACAGTGTCCAGCCGACAGAAGAAGCCATGGTCGGTGTTCAAGAAGATGGAGACGAAGGGCATCTCGTTTGACAGCCTGCCCGACCTGTTCGGCCTGCGCGTGCTGGTTGAGTCCGTCTCTGATTGCTACCGCGCCCTCGGCGTGATCCATCAGGCTTGGGCGTTCATCCCCGGCCGCTTCAAGGACTATGTCTCGACTCCGAAACAGAACGATTACCAATCGCTGCACACGACCGTGTTCGGCCCTTCGCGCCAGCGCATCGAATTGCAGATCCGCACGCGCGCCATGCACCGTGTCGCCGAATTGGGCATCGCCGCCCACACGCTCTACAAGGACGGGCAGGCCCGTCTCGGGCGCGGCAAGGTGGAGGAGACGCGCGCCTATGCCTGGCTGCGCCAGACGATCGACGAACTGGCCAAGGGAGACAGCGCCGAGGATTTCCTCGAACACACGAAGCTCGAGCTGTTTCAGGATCAGGTGTTTGCTTTCACCCCGAAAGGCAAGATCATCGCGCTGCCGCGCGGCGCCACGCCGATCGATTTCGCCTATGCCGTCCACACCGATGTCGGCGACCATTGCGTCGGCGCAAAGATCAACGGGCGGCCCATGCCGCTGGTGACGCAACTGAGAAACGGCGACGAGGTTGCGATCGTCACCTCGGACAAGCAGTTGACCCCGCCCTCCGCATGGCAGCAGGTGGCCGTGACAGGCAAGGCGCGATCCGCGATCCGCCGCGCGACGCGGCTCGCCATGCGCAAGCAATATGGCGGCATCGGCCAGCGCATTCTGTCCACGGCCTTCGCGCGGGCTGGCAAGGAATTCTCGCCCGAGCGGCTGGTGGAGGTCGCACATCGGCTGGGCCGCAAGGAAGCGCCCGACATCATCGCCGCCGTCGGCCGCGGCGAGATCGCATCCGGTGACGTGTTGAAGGCGGTGCATCCTGATCTGGCACCGGCCAAGCCCGTCAAGTCGGCCGAAGCCCCACCCAAGGAGGAAGGTTGGTTCAACCTGCGCTCGGCGGCGGGCATGGTGTTCAAGCTGCCGACGCTCGGCCGCACGCGCAAGGAAAACAAGGTCGGCCCTGCCGTTCCGATCCGGGGGGCGGCGGCCAATCTCGCGGTCAATTTCTCGCCCGAGGGCGCGGTTCCGGGAGACCGTATCGTCGGCATTTTGCAGCCCGGCAAGGGCATCGTGATCTATCCGATCCATTCACCCGCGCTCGCCGCCTTCGACGATGAGCCGGATCGCTGGGTGGATGTGCGCTGGGAGACCGAGGACCAGCCTGATGCGCGTTACCCGGCACGCATTTCGGTCACAGCCATCAATGTGCCGGGCAGCCTTGCTGCGATAGCAACGAAGGTCGCGCAACATGACGCCAATATCGACACGCTGACCATGCGTTCCACCGCCGCGGATTTCACCGAGATGGAAGTGAACGTGCAGGTCCGGGATGTCCGGCAATTGAACGGTCTGGTCGCTGACTTGAAGACCCTGGATTGTGTGAGCGCCGCCGACAGGGCACTGGGCTGAGGCGGCGGCCGGTTTGACCCGCGGTCGCAAGCGGGCGTTTACCGGTCTTGTGGTAACTGAGAACGCAACACTGGAGAGGCTGATGCTGTTTCGTCGCCGCAACCCATTGCCTTTGGCCCGACGGCTGCACCGCGCGCTGGTGCCAAGCCGTTCATTGTCGCGCTCGGTCAGCTATTTCAAGAAGCGGGTGTTGAGACTGAGCGCGACACCGCATGCCATTGCCGCAGGCGTCGCTGCCGGTGCCATGGCGTCCTTCACGCCGCTGCTCGGCTTCCATTTTCTCCTTGCCTTCGCCTTGGCGTTCATCCTGCGCGGCAACATGGTCGCGGCCGCCCTCGGCACAGCTGTCGGCAATCCGCTGACATTCCCGCTGATTTTCGCCGCCACGCACCGCACCGGTCGCCTCATCCTCGGTGACGCGCCGCTTCACGCAGGCCCGGGGCCGGTGATCGGGGAGGCTGTGCTCGACATGGAAAAAAGCCTGATCTGGGAACCGATCCTCAAGCCGATGCTTGTCGGCGCGGTCCCGCTGGCGTTGGTCGCTGGCGCCGTGCTCTATGCCGCCACCCATGTGGCGGTTTCCCTGTTCCAGAAGCGCCGCAGCGCGCGTTTGGCTGGCAAGCGCTCATCCTCCGACCGCCTCCTCCAGGTGGCCTGACGCCGATGATCATCGGGATCGGCTCGGACCTGATCGACATAAGGCGCGTCGAGAACTCGCTTTCCCGCTTCGGCGAGCGTTTCACCTCACGCGTGTTCACCGCCGTCGAGCAGCAGAAATCCGACAGGCGCGCCAACCGCGCGGCGAGCTACGCGAAACGCTTCGCCGCCAAGGAAGCCTGCGCCAAGGCGCTTGGCACGGGCATCGCGCGCGGCGTGTTCTGGCGCGACATGGGGGTGGTCAACCTGCCGGGCGGCAAGCCCACCATGCGGCTGACCGGCGGCGCGGCGGCGCGTCTCGCCGAACTGACGCCTGCTGGTCACGAGGCGGTTGTCCATCTCACCATCACCGATGACCATCCATTGGCCCAGGCCTTCGTCATCATCGCCTCAGGGTGAAGGATTGCCCCTTGCCCGATAGCCAACTGCCCTTCACCTGAAAACCAACCACCCTTCAGCTGAATACCAACCACCCTTCACCCTGAGGTGCGACCCCGGACCTGATCCGGGGGAGCCTCGAAGGGCGGAGGGCAGCCATGGTCTCCGTGCGACAAGGGGCGGCCTCATTTCCCCCGCCTTTCGCCGCCACATCGCGCCAGCCGATTGCCGGGGAAGCGCGAAGCGTTTATGGCCGGACAAAAGAAAATGCGGAGCGGCCGGTGAGCAAAGCGGACATCAAGGAAGCCAAGAGTGGCGGCATTGGCGAAATCGTCAGCGTGCTGGTGCAGGCGCTGTTGATCGCGCTTGTCATCCGCACAGTGTTCTTCCAGCCGTTCTCCATTCCGTCGGGTTCCATGCGGCCGACCCTGCTGGAAGGTGATTACCTGTTCACCTCCAAATTCGCCTATGGCTATTCGCGCCACTCCATCCCGTTTGCGCCGAACCTGTTTGAGGGGCGCATCTGGGCCGCCGACCCCGAGCGTGGCGACATTGCGGTGTTCAAGAAGCCGTCGCAGCCGCGCGTCGATTACATCAAGCGCGTCATCGGCATTCCCGGGGATCGCATCCAGATGAAGGGCGGCGCGCTCTTCATCAATGGTGAAGCCGTCAAGCGCGAGAAGCTTGAAGCCATCGACGACCCGGACATCACGGAAGCCGGGCGGCCCGTCGATGTCTATCGCGAGACGTTGCCGAACGGCGTCAGCTACCGCACGCTGGACCTGACACCGAACGGCATCGGCGATGACACGCGCGAATTCGTCGTGCCGGCAGGTCATTTCTTCATGATGGGCGACAACCGCGACAATTCGGTCGACAGCCGTTTCGATGTCGGTTTCGTGCCGCTCGAAAATTTCGTCGGCCGAGCAAACATCATCTTCTTCTCTGTGGCGGATGGCGCAAGCCCGATTGAGTTCTGGCGCTGGCCTTCTGTCTTGCGCGTCGGCCGTCTGTTCAACAGCGTTTATGAATGATGCGGGTCAAACCCGCCGCGCCTCCGCCCGACATTGCCGCAATCAGCGCCATGACAGGCCATGCTTTTGTTGACGGCGCGCGCCTTGCGCGGGCGCTCACCCATGCCAGCGCGGCGCCGGCCACATCGGTCAGATCCCCGCGACGCGCCGATTATGAGCGGCTGGAGTTTCTGGGTGACCGCGTGCTCGGCCTCGCCATCGCCGAACTGCTGATGGAACTTTATCCGCAGGCGGGCGAGGGCGAATTGTCGGTGCGTCTGAACGCGCTCGTGAATGCCGAGGTCTGCGCCGCGCTCGCCGATGAGATCGGCATTACGCCGCATATCATCACAGGCGCGGAAATCGCGTCCGCTTCGGCGGCAAAACTCGTCAATCTGCGCGCCGACGTGATGGAGTCGGTCATCGCCGCGATTTTTCTTGACGGCGGAATGGACGCCGCGCGCCGTTTCATCCGCCGCTTCTGGGAGAAGCGCGCCCGTATCGGGGCGGCCATCCGGCGTGACCCGAAGACCGAGTTGCAGGAATGGGCGCAGCGTGAAACCGGCAGCGTCCCGGCCTATGCGATTGTCTCGCGCGACGGGCCGGATCATGCGCCCATGTTCATGGTTGAAGTTTGCGCGGGAACCCGCCGCGCCACCGCCACCGGCGCGTCGCGCAAAGAGGCCGAGCGTGAAGCGGCAACGGTGATCCTGGTCGCCGAGGGCATATGGAGCCACCCATGACAGGTGAAACGACAGACGGGCGAACCGACGCACCGGCGACAAGCAAGCCCGCGCAGCGCTCCGGCTTTGTCGCGCTGATTGGCGCGCCGAATGCCGGCAAATCCACGCTGATCAACCAGTTGGTCGGCGCGAAAGTGTCAATCGTCACCCACAAGGTGCAGACGACGCGCACGCAAATCCGCGGCATTGTCATGCATGGCGCGTCGCAGATCGTGTTCATCGACACGCCGGGCATCTTTCAGCCCAAACGCGCGCTCGACCGCGCGATGGTGACTTCGGCGTGGAGCGGTTCGGGCGACGCCGACATCACGGCGCTCCTCATCGATGCCGAGCGTGGCCTGAAGGGCGACGCGGCGGCGATCCTCGACAAGCTGGCGGACGTCAAGGGCCGCAAGATCCTGATTCTGAACAAGGTCGACCGGGTGGACCCGCCCTCGCTGCTGGCGCTCGCCGCATCGGCGACACAGGTCTGCGCCTTCGAGAAAGTGTTCATGATCTCCGCGCTCAATGGTTCGGGCTGCGCCGACATCATCTCGTGGCTGGCCGAGGCGCTGCCGCTCGGTCCGTGGTACTACCCGGAAGACCAATTGTCCGACCTGCCGATGAAGCTGACGGCCGCCGAAGTGACACGTGAGAAGCTGATGCTGCGCCTGCATCAGGAATTGCCCTATTCTTCGCATGTCGAAACCGAAAGCTGGGAGGAGAAGGCGAAATCCGTCCGCATCCAGCAGGTGATCTATGTGGAGCGCGAGGCGCACAAGAAGATCATGATCGGGGCGAAAGGTGCCACGTTGCGCGCCATCGGCGAGGCGGCCCGCAAGGATCTGGCGGAGATCCTCGGCAAGCAGGTGCACCTGTTCCTGTTTGTGAAAGTCCGCGAGAACTGGGTCAATGATCCGGAACGCTACCGTGAAATGGGGCTTGAGTTTCCGGGCTGAGCGGCCCTTTGTGCCGCCATGCACTGGTCCGACGACGGAATCATTCTGGGTTGCCGCAGGCATGGCGAAACAAGCGTCATCGTCGAGGCGCTGACACGCGGTCATGGCCGCGTGCTTGGTCTGGTGCGCGGCGGGCGTTCGCGCACAATGCAGCCGACCTTGCAGCCCGGCAACCGCGTGGCGCTGACCTGGCGCGCGCGCCTTGAGGAGCATCTCGGCCAATTCGTGATCGAGCCGACGGCGATGCGCGCGGCGCGGCTTATGGATTCACCGGCCGGCCTGCACGGCATCCAGCTTGTCGCGGCGCATCTGCGCCTCCTGCCTGAACGCGAGGCGGTGGACGGTGTGTTTGACGCCGTTGATTCGATGATCGAGCATTTGCCCGACGCCGAGGACGCCGGAGAACTTGTCGCTCGGTTTGAAATCGCGCTTCTGGAGGAGCTTGGCTTCGGGCTTGATCTGAAGCGCTGCGCCATGACGGGCGCGGCCGAAGGGCTTGCCTATGTGTCACCCAAGACGGGCCGCGCCGTGACCCGAGAGGCGGGCGCGCCATGGGCCGGCAAACTGCTGGCCCTGCCGCCGTTCTTGCGCGCCGGCGCCAATGAGCGGGCCGATGCCGAGGGGCTGGCGCTGGCTTTCGCGCTCACAGGGCACTTTCTCTTGCGCAATGTTTATGAACCGCGTGGGCTCGACGCGCCACCCGCGCGCGAGGCGTTCATCCGCGCATGCACGGTTGCCGCACTCAGGCCGCAGCCGGACGTTGAACCGGCGCTTCCCTGATCGGCAAATGCACGACTGCGGCGAACACGCCGAGCGCCACGCCGAGCCACCACACCGGATCATAGGTTCCGAAGCGGTTATAGAGTTCCCCGCCGAGCCACACGCCGAGGAACGAACCCACCTGATGCGACAGGAACACCACGCCTGACAACATGCCGAGATGGCGCGTGCCGAACATGATCGCGACAAGGCCGTTCGTCGGCGCGACCGTCGACAGCCACAACAGGCCCATGACGATGGAGAAGACCACCACGCTGAGCGCCGTCTGCGGCAGGAGCAGGAAGGCTGTCACCGCAATGGATCGCGCGATGTAAATCCACGCGAGCAGCCACGGCTTGGAATGGCGCTGGCCGAGCACGCCGGAGGCCAGCGACCCGATGATGTTGAAAAAGCCGATCAGAGCGATGCCGATCACCGCGTAACGTGCATCAATGCCGATATCGGCGATGTAGGCCGGAAAATGCGCCGTGATGAACGCAACCTGGAAGCCGCAGACAAAGAAACCCGCTGTCAGCAACAGATAGCTCTGATGCCCGAAGGCTTCCACCAGCGCTTGGCGCGCGGTCTGCTGATAGGTCACCTGACTGACCCGGCCGGAGGCCGCATTGCCCCTGAGCGGGATCGCCAGCACCGGAACCACCAGCATGATGACGGCAAGGATCACCAGCGTGTCCTGCCAGCCATAGGCGGTGATCAGCCCCTGTGTCAGCGGCGCGTAAAGGAACATGCCGGCCGAACCCGCCGCCGTGCCCAATCCAAAGGCGAAGGTGCGGTTTTCCGCCGTCACATTGCGCGCGAAAGCCGCCAGCACGATGCCGAACGAGCCAGCCGCAATGCCGAGCCCGACCAGCACGCCGCCTGACAGATGCAGCATGGTCGGCGTGTCGGACACGGTCATCAAGACAAGGCCGGAAGCGTAGAGGATCGCGGCCAGCGCCAGCACCCGCCACGTGCCGAATTTGTCGGCGATCGCGCCGAAGATTGGCTGGCCCGCACCCCAGAACAGGTTCTGGATCGCCATGGCGAGACCGAAATCCGCACGGTCGAAGCCGGTGTCTGCCAGCATCGGCAATTGGAAAAACCCCATTGCCGAGCGTGGCCCGAAATTGATCAGCGCGATCAGGCAGCCTGACACGATGATGAGCCACGGCAGGGCCGGAACTGCGGGTTTGGAAGCGGCGTTCAAATCGGCCATCGTTCAACTCCGGACTTGGGCCCGAACGCACACCATGTTTGCGGGGTTCAGCAAAGCGAATTCTTGTTTCGGTTCAAATCAAGTCGGCTGATCGCCATGCCGGGTGCCGGGCCTCGTGCCAAAGTCTGAACCGATGCGCGGTGATCTTCAACCAAGTGTGAGTTGCGCCGCATGGGCGGCGGATTCACACTTTGACTTGTTTGCAGCCTTATGGGAGCGGCCCATGAAGCGTTATCGTGAAGCGGCGGATTTCGCGGTCGGCAAGGCGGTGCTGTTCACCGCCTTCGGCATCGTCGTCACCATGCTGGGCACGGCATTTGATTTTGCACTGTCCGCGCGCTTCGGCGCGTATCTCAGCCTCATGCTCGCCGGAACCTTGCTGTGGTTTGCCTCAACGGCCGAACGCCGCGAGCCGGAGCGCACCGAGACCTTCATGTTGCTGCCGGATGAAGCGCGCCCTGTCAGCGGCGCGGCGCGCCGCGTGTTCCGCACCGTGCTGCACGATACCTATGTGCATTATGCGCGCAAAGCGTTTCAGGCCTCGGTGCTGCTGTTCACAGCGGCGATGCTGATCAAGGCGAGCGGCCTGCAGCTAGGCCTCAGATAGCCGCAACCTGTGTCAGCGGCAGACGGAACGGATCGCCTTGGAAGGCATCCGCCCCGCGGCCGATCCCGGCGATGGCGTCGATCATCCGCCCGCCCCGCTGCAAACGCGCGTCAGCAAGCGCGATCAGCCGCGGGTTGGGCGTGGCCGATGGCGATGCCAAGCGCAGTTCGGCTGCGAGCGCACACTCGTCGCGCTCCGGTTCCAGCGTCAGCATGGCGATATAGGCTGCTGCCGTTGAGCGCGAAATCCCGGCATAGCAATGGATGAGAAGCGGCCCTTCCGTCCTGTCCCATGCCTGAATGAAACCGAGAAGCCGGTCCAGATGCGCGGTGCCGGGTGCCGTGAGGCCGGGCATCTCCACCGGTATGTCGTTGAAATGCAGCGTCAAATGCCGATGTTCGGGCACATTGACCGGCCTCTCCACGGGCGTGTGCGCATTGATGAGGGTTGCCAGTGCGGCCGGATCCTCGGCGGCGGCCACCTTGTGCAGATCGGCAAGCGAACAGACGATGATGGCACTCATGGCGGCTTCCGGGACAATGGATTGGGTTCAGCCGTCGAGAGCGGCGAAGGCTGCGAGGTAACGGGTCTGGGCGTGTGCGGCGGGCCATGGCGCGTAGTCGTGCACGTCGGCGGTCACGCCGCGCGGACGTCCGAAGTAACGCGCGGCCTCTTGGTCGTCAAAGCCTGCAAGCAAGGTCGCCTCAAAAAACGCCGATATCAGGTCCGCCCTCTTGATGCGCTGCTTTAGGCCGGAAGGTGTCACGGCGGGCAGGCCGAAGCGCAGATGGATCGCGCCTTGCAGCCGCTCCTCCACCTGCTTGTATTCCCCGCCGACAACGCCCTTGAAGGGCGAGATCATGTCACCGATCACATATTCCGGCGCATCATGCAGAAGCACGGCCAGCCGCGCGCGCGGGCCCTCGCCGGGGTTCAGCGCATCGAAAATCGCCAGCACGGCAAGGCTGTGCTGTGCCACCGAATAGGCGTGATCCCCCGATGTCTGGCCGTTCCAGCGCGCCACGCGTGCCAGACCATGTGCGATGTCGGCGATTTCAATGTCGAGCGCGGAGGGCTGCAACAGATCAAGCCTGCGGCCCGACAGCATGCGCTGCCAGGCGCGCGGCGGAGCGGAGGCCTTGTCAGGCATCGGACCCGCCGCCTTCAGGCACAAGAGTGAAGGTCGCGCCGGGCGGCAGGGATGCGGTGACGGGAACGCCACCGGCAGTCACGGCCTTTCCGCCAGCAAGCGCGTCGGCCAGCCGGTCAAGGCGAAGCATGGCAAGCCCCTCGCGGCCCTGCACGGTGCCGAGCGTGCCGATCTCGCGGTCTCCCGCCAGCACGGGCGTGAAGGCGGGCGGCATGTCTGCCGCCGCCTCGACGCGGACGATCCGGCGGCGTGCCGTGCCGCGATGCTGCATGCGGCTGACAACTTCCTGACCGACATAGCACCCCTTCCGGAAGCCGACACCGCCGGTCTGGTCAAGGTTCACATCATGCGGAAACGCGTCCCCCAAGGCGTAGTCCGTTCCGCTTTCGGCAACGCCGTGAGCGATGCGCAGCGCATCATATGGCGCGCGCTTCGTGCTTTGCGTCGCGTCCGGGAGACTGCGCCAGACGGGTTCGCCAAACCGCAGGTCCCGCCAATGGCCGCTGGTCGCGATGCCGACCGTCACGTCCTGCGGCGCGCCGATCATGACTTTGGCGCGCAATTTGTAGAATGTCAGCCGCTGCGCAAGTGATGCCGCCTGGTCTCGCCGCACATCGATGGCAAGCGCGGCGGTTTCATCCTTCAGGACGAGAAAATCAAACAGGATCTTGCCCTGCGGTGTCAGCAGAGCCGCGCCCAGCGCTGATTCTGTCGGCTGCGCTTCGATGTCGGCGGTGATCAGGTTCTGCAACCAATGCACCGCATCTTCGCCGCCAAGCGGGACGAGGGCGCGATCATCAAGGGCGGCGATCAAGTCGGTCATGGCGTGTTGTCAATCAATGGGTCTTGACCCTGGCGATCACGGTCGGATCATGGCCTGAACATAGCGCGCCCGGCGCGCATGTGAACGGCCGGTCATCAATCGCTTGCCGCGAAAAACAGCCAGCGCCCGTCCGGCGCGATGGCGAGCTGATAGAAGCTCCAGGCGCCGCGCTCCTTCATGTCCTCATAATCGCCCGCCGTCACCAGCCGGAACAATTCCACGCGCTCCGCCGGGGTGAGCGCATCGAAAGGGCGCACCGCAAAGGACGGCCAGAGATAGAGCGCCTCGGGCGTTCCGGCCTCGTCGAGCACGAAGCTCGTTTCCAGCAGGTCGAGGATGATCGCGAGGATTTCCTGTCCTTCGCCGTCACCGGATTGCTCTTTCAGAAAAGCGATCGGGTCGGCGATGATTTCATCGGTGAATGTCACCTGTGTCGTCGCATCGCCTGTGCCGAACAAGGGGCGCAGCCGCTCGATGTCTCCGCTTCGCGCGGCCTCCATGATGAGGCTGCGCATGGTTTGTACCTCCAGTGGCAACGCGGAAACATCGCGCAGCACGGCCACGGGCGCAGCGGGTTCCGGTGTCGCCGCTTGCAACGGTGCGGGGAGCGGCACGCCGGGCGAGGGCGGCCCGATCACGGTCGGGTCGGTTGAGGGCGCAGGCAATCCGGGAGCGGGCGGCAGGGGTGCCGTCTCGATCGGCGTGTCGGCGGGCACCTGTCCGATGGGCGGAATGATGACGGGCAGCGGCGGGCGCGGCGGCGCATCTGTGTCAGGCGCCGCCGGCTGGCCGGGTTGCAGTTGGCTCAGTGCCGCAGCCGAAAGCGGCGCGGCGGCGGCCGCAAGGCCAAGCAATAGCGCACCAATGACCGGCTGTGACAGGCGCATCGATCCTCCCGCGCGCAGCGCGGTCAGTGGCGGGTGCGCTCCGGCTCGAATTCCCCTGACAATATGCGGTCGCGCAACCTGTCCACAAGTGCCAGTGCGGCACTTTCGCCATCGGCGCGGATCATTTCATGCAGGGCCGTGTAGAGTGCGGCATCGGCGAGGATTCGCGGCTCGATGCCCGCGCTGATGCCGCTTGCCCACGCTTCGCCATGGCTCTTCAATGCTTCGAGGCGCATTTCCGATTGCATCAGCTCGTCTAGTTCCTTGGGGTCGGGTAGGGTTGTCATGATGTGAGGTCACGGAAGTCGAGTGATCGGAGCGCCGATTGCGGTCGGCTGTGTCGTATCTGTACGCGTGCAACGAATTGCAGGTGTCACGTTAGCATGTTGGTAAGAACTTGCCGCACCCGATTGTGGCTAAGGTTAACGCGACCTTAACCACGAAACCGCGTGGCGATCTGCGCCGCCAAAGCCGCGCCTTCCAGCCTGAAACGTTCGCCCGCTTGCGCCGCGCGCGCGGAGCAGGATGTGTAGGTTGTTGAAAAAGAACGATATCCATTGTTGAAGGCGGAGATCATCCGGCGGCGGCGTTCCCCGTCCAGCGCGCCATCACGTAGGATGCCGTCCATCTCGTCGCGCCATTGATTGCCGGTCTCCCCGCACAGGTTGCGTAAATAATGCAACGAACCGAGAATCGTGGACAGGCGCGCCAGATCCCCATCGAAGGCAGCCGGTTCATCGGGCAACAGGGTTGGCGCAACCGGCGGTGCGGCGGCAGGATCAGGGGCGGGGCTTCCGGCCTGCTGGCCGAGCGCCGCCGAAAAGGGCCAAACGATCAGGGCCGCCAAAGCCATCAGGCCAAGGGTTGTCCGATGGTTTCTCACGGCGTCACCTGCCAGCGCCCATCGTCCGCAACTGCAGGCTGTCCGTGGCCGCCAAGCACGAGCCGTGCGCAATGTTTGGTGGACTCGGTCGCGTCCATCGCCTCGATGTCCTCGAGCGCGAAGAATCCGGCCTGGCTTGCGTCATCGCCCGCCACCGGCTCGCCCCCCGCGGCACGCGCCTTGAAGACGCTGAGGTGAAAGCGGCCAAGCGCCATGTCCGTCAGCGGCTC
>JALOTE010000174.1 GCA_025458045.1 Rhizobiaceae bacterium | reverse complement strand
AGCGCGACGAGCTGCGTGCAGACCTTCTGCGCCAGTTCCATGGTGATGCCGCCATAGATGAAGATCGAACGCGACTTGAAGAGGTTCGCTTCCGTTTCCTTGCCGATCGGCAGTTCCTTGCTCTTGTCGTCTTCGTCTTCGTTCATCACAGGGGATAGTCCTCGTTGTGTTTGGCTCATCCGCACATAGTGCGTCTCATGTCCTAAGACAATGCGGGAAAAAGACAAGCATGGAAGCAGTGAACAGGAGGTTGCCGCTCGCGGCGATCCGCTCATGAGAATATGAGAATAATCTACGGCCCCTTAATATTTAGGGGCTAAGTTTGACAGGAACGGAGACCCCGCATGCCTGCAATCATTCGCCTGGCCGAACTGATCGGCGCCCTGAGCCATGCCCTCGACCTGACCGGGGGGCAGGATCCTGGCCATTGCATCCGCACTGCCCATATCGGCAGCGCCGTCGGGCGCCGGCTCGGCCTGGGTGAGGCAGAGCTGCACGATCTCTATTACACGCTGATGCTCAAGGATCTCGGCTGCTCCGCCAATGCCATGCGCATGTGTGAACTGTTCGACACCGACGACACCAGGTTCAAGCGTGATTTCAAGCGTGTTGACGGCTCACTGCCCAGCCTGCTCGGTCAGGTCCTTCGTCACGCCGGCAGCCGGCGCGGTCCGCTCGGGCGCTTCCGGGCGATTGTCGCAGCATTGCGCCGTGGCCGCCATGCCCGTGAGCTCGTGGAGATCCGCTGCCAGCGCGGCGCCGAAATCGCCCGTCAGATGCGCTTTTCGCAAGCCGTCGCCGCAGGCATCCGCGATCTCGACGAACACTATGACGGCTCTGGCCGTCCGGCGGGTTTGAAAGCCGGGGAGATCCATCTCTCCGCCCGCATCGCGCTCGCCGCGCAACTCCTCGACGTCTTCAACACCCGGGACGGCTGCGACGCCGCCCGCGCAGAGATTGTCAGGCGAAGGGGCCAGTGGCTGGACCCGAAGGTCGTGGATGCGCTTCTGGCCGTCACCGACGAACCGGGCTTCTGGGACAAACTCGCCGCGCCGGATCTGGAAGCCATCGTGCTAGCGGCGGAACCGGGCCAAAAGGTCATCCTCGCCGATGAGGACTATCTCGACGATATCGTCGAGGGTTTCGCCCGTGTGATTGACGCGAAGAGCCCCTATACCGCCGGCCATAGCGATCGGGTCGCGGAGTTCACCGTGAAGATTGCCGAGGAACTCGGATTGTCGGAGGCCGAGCAGC
The DNA here is from genome assembly GCA_025458045.1 of Rhizobiaceae bacterium. GTDB lineage: Bacteria > Pseudomonadota > Alphaproteobacteria > Rhizobiales > Rhizobiaceae > JALOTE01. The sequence goes on along the minus strand of JALOTE010000174.1, from coordinate 1,622 downwards.
GCGTGCTGCGGCGGGCGGCCCTGCTGCACGACATCGGCAAGCTCGGCGTCTCTGCCCGCATCCTCAACAAGCCGGCCAAGCTCGACCCGGAGGAGTGGCAGGAAATGCGCGGCCACGCCGCCCATTCCGAACGCATCCTCTCGCGCATTCCAGCCTTTGCCGAACTGGCAGAGGTCGGCGGCGCCCATCACGAACGCCTCGATGGCAAGGGCTATCCGCGCGGCCTGAAAGGCGGCGAAATCTCGTTTGCCACCCGCATCGTCGCAACAGCCGATGTCTTCGAAGCGCTGACAGGGGAAAGGCCCTACCGCGCCGCCATACCGGCGGCCACGGCCTTGGCGATGATGCGGACCAGTCAAGGCGATCACCACGATCCGGTCTGCGTGGACGCGCTGGAGCGCGCTCTCTCAAGGGCCGAGCTCAAGGCGGCATAAGAGCACGGCGGCACAAGAGCCAGGCGCTAGCCTCCTGTTTGCGCTGAAGATCGCGCCGTCCACTCCTCTGCCCACAAGTCTCATCGAAGGCTGCCCTACCCCCTGCCCGGGGGAAGCCGTCTCCGGTCGAAAAACAATTCGTTCTCCCTTGAACAAATTGGCATACACTGCCCACATTGAGCGAGACGACAATCGAGAGGAAACGGCCATGGATGGACTGGTAGCAGCACAGACGGAGACAACGCCGGTGGGGCCAGCTGATCCCGCAGCGCGTATCGCGACCTTGCTTGCGGCTCAAAAGGCCGCCTGGGCCCTCGACGTCACCCCCAGCCAGGCCACTCGCGATGACCGCCTGGCACGGCTCGATCGTATGATCGAGGCTTGGCAGGACCGCTTTGCGGCCGCGATCTCGCAGGATTTCGGCAATCGCCCAGCGGTGGTGACCGAACTGACCGATGTCGTGCCGGTGCGCGCGGCGATCCGCCATGCGCGCCGGCATTTGAAACGCTGGATGCGGCCACGCCGTGTCTCGCTCGCCTGGACGGGTAAGCCGGCTTCGGCAATCATCCTGCGCCAGCCGCTTGGCGTGGTCGGCATCGTCGCGCCGTGGAACTACCCGCTCAACCTGATGCTCTCGCCGCTGACCGGGGCACTCGCCGCCGGCAACCGGGCAATGCTGAAACCGTCTGAGCTCACGCCGGCTTTTTCAGAGGTGCTGGCCCAAGCAGTGGCGGAGACATTCGCCGACGCCGAGGTGGTGGTCGTCACCGGCGGGCCGGAGGTGGCGGGTGCCTTTACATCAGCTCCCTTCGACCATCTCATTTTCACCGGCTCGACTGCCGTCGGCCGCAAGGTGGCAGAAGCGGCCGCGAAAAACCTGACACCTGTGACGCTGGAACTCGGCGGCAAGTCGCCGGCCATCCTCGATGCCTCCGTGCAGTTCGACAAGGCCGTACCGCGCCTCGTCTGGGGCAAGCTGCTCAACTCCGGCCAGACCTGTGTCGCGCCGGATTATGCGCTGGTGCCGCGCGGTCGCGTTGCCGACTTCCTCACCGCCGTGAAGGCGGAGGTGGCGCGGCAGTATCCCGGATTGCCTGCCAATGCCGACTACACCTCGATCATCAGCCCGCGCCATTACGCTCGGCTCACCCGGCTTGTCGAGGAAGCGCGCGAGAAGGGCGCCGAGGT
>JALOTE010000173.1 GCA_025458045.1 Rhizobiaceae bacterium | reverse complement strand
GCAAGCTGCACTTGAAGCGGGCCCGCCCCGCCCTTACCCTCGGCATGCACGGCGGTGAAATCGATTGGCCTCGATGCCCGCTGGAGGATGCCCGCTGCAAGCGCGGGACTGTCGCCCTCCCCGCCGTGTGCCCTGCACCTTCCCGCCCATGCCTGCCCACGCCCATACGTGCACGTGCACGGCTGTCCCATGCATCGGGCCGGCCGGTCCATCGTTCCTGCCCGGCGCGTCTGAACTGCGCCCGCCTTTGGTCCTGCCGCCATTCCTGCAAGGCCGATGAGGGCGGAAATAGGGGACGAGTCGAAAGACGGACCGAGAGCCCGCCGCACGGGTCCGCCTTTCTGTGATCCTGTGAGCAGGTGCGGCCAGGCGTCATCGGCGCCTCGGGCACAGAGCATGATCCCACGAAGCGGATAGCGGTTCGTGGAAAAGGACCACGCTCAATCATGATGCCGCAGCGCTGTTCCGGTGCAACCGGGTCGAATGGCGCTTCAGCGCCCTTGCTACGCGATCAGGCGATCAACACGTGCCGGATGGTTGCGCGCATTGATGGCCTTGGCCAAGGCGATCGCCGAACCCGGCCGCCCCAAATAGTAGCCCTGCCCCCGCGCGCATCCCATCGCCGTCAGCAGCATTGCTTGTTCGTAGGTTTCAATTCCCTCGGCAACGACCCGCAGGTCGAGGTTGTGTGCCAAGGCGATGATGGTTTGCACGACGGCGCGCGCCTGCCGGTCACTCTCGATCGACACGACGAAGGATCGGTCGATTTTCAGCTCGTCAAAAGGCAAATCCCGCAGATAGGACATGGATGAGTATCCGGTCCCGAAGTCATCCAAGGACACCGAAACGCCCATAGCGCGCAGGTCTTGCAACAAGCCGACAATCCGCGCCCGCTCGCCGATCGTGACGCTTTCGGTGATTTCAAGCTTCAGGCGTCTGGCCGGCAGACCTGTCTGAGCCAGGCTTTCGGCCACACATTCAAGGAAGTTTGTCCGCAGCAATTGGGCTGCCGACACGTTGACCGAAACCATGATCGGCTCCGGCATCGTCATTCCGGCAGCACATGCCTTGGTGAGCATCACCTGGCCGATGTCGATGATGCGTCCACTCTGTTCGGCCACGGGAATGAACTCTGCCGGAGAGACCATGCCGCGCAGAGGATGGGTCCAGCGTGCCAGCGCCTCGCAACCGACAATGTTCCCGTTCGTGAGATCGATGATCGGCTGGAAACTGGGCTCGATCTCCCGCCAGAAATCCGATGAATTCAGATCGGCTTCCAAGGCGGCACGCGCGGTTGCAGACCGCATCATGCTATCTTCAAACATCACCGCGCGGCCTCTCCCCTCGGCTTTGGCTGCCGCCAAGGCAAGGTCGGCGCGTGCCATCAACTCCCCGCAATGGATGGAACGACCCGACAGCGCCACGCCCGCGGACGCATTCACCCGGACATGGTGGTTTCCAAGCTCATGCGGTGCCTGAATCAGTTGGATGAGCTGCTCGCCTGCGGCCAACGCATCACAGGCCAGGTCGATGCCACCCAGAAGGACGACGAACTCGTCGCCGCCAAGGCGGCCGGTCGCTGCGCCTGGAACCGCGCTTGCAAACCGTTCAAGCCGCCTCGACACGGAAATCAGCAAGGCGTCACCGGCCGCATGTCCGAGCACGTCATTGATGGGTTTGAATCCATCCAGATCGACCATGATGACCGCGCCGGAGCCCGCCTGTGCCACGAGTTCTTCCACGAGCGTGTTGACCGTGGCCCGGTTCGGCAGGCTTGTCAGCACGTCATGTGAGGCAAGAAACGCATTCTTGGCCGCGATCGCCTTTTCAGCGTCATTGGCGTGCTGCAATCTCCGGTTTTGCCAAGACAGAAAATACAGCAGCGAAAACCCAAAAAAGATCAGTGCGGCGATTGTGACTTGTTGCGTTTTCTGGAGAAAATTCAAGCGACTGTAGTTTCTTGCAACTTCACCGGCATCGTGAGCATAGGCGGCGGATGCAAGTTTCTTCACAGACGGCATGAGCTTGTCCATCGCCTCGGACGCAGCGTCAATCGAACCTGGTTTTTCATTGTGCGAGAGGGCGTCGGCCACAGTCTTGAAGTGGGTTTCCACTTTGGTGAAATGGTCCACAAGAGCGGGATCTGTCTTGATGAATGCCGCAAACGCACCCGAACGCCATGTTTCCAGTCGCGAACGCGCGATATCCAGGGCGAGACTGATCTGTGTCTGCCTGATTTCGGGGTTCATCTCCTCGTAGCGCAAGGCGGCGAGATGGAGCGAATGGAATTCCTGCCTTCCATTCGCTCCGTTCCACGCAACATCATGCGTGGTCGTCCGCTTGATGGCGTCCTTTGTGGATTGCACAAGAAATGGCAGGCCAACAGACGTTGTAGCCAGGCCGGCGATGAGAGCCGCCAAGGCAAGTCGCAGCAGACGATATCTCCGCGTTGGCATGCGCATGTCCATTGCTTTCAGCTTATTCGACGGACATTGACCGGACTTGCCAAGCTGCGCGACTGAAGAACAACTCCGAGTTGAGCTCGGGCTTGTCGTCAAAGCCGTAAATGATGAACAGAGGGCCTTTCTGCGAAACGCTCATTTCCTTGCCGTTCAGACGGTAGGCAAGAATTGGCCCGTGGTCCGCGAAATCGCTGAAAGGCAATTCCGTCACATACTCGTTGAGTGCTTCCACACGCAGGGTTTGTGCGGAGGCGCCGACTGTCTCCATCAAGTGAGACAGGGCAACCCCTTCGAACCGTTGTTCACCATCATGCCAGGGTGTGGTTGTCGTGATCGAACTCACCGGCATCGCCATCAGGTCAGCCATCGTGAGGTCAAGGTCCGGCTTGCCCGCATCGGGGAAAGAGATTGTCAGAACGGCGGCG
>JALOTE010000172.1 GCA_025458045.1 Rhizobiaceae bacterium | reverse complement strand
GATACAGGCCGCTGCGATGACGGCGAAGGCGGTCAGATGCTTTTTCATGGGATCCTCCCCTGTTGAGGACCACCATGCTTCCCCCGTCCGCCCCCGCGCGCCTTGCTGTGGATCAATCACAAGCGCGATGGGGGCTTTGGCGTCACATGTCTCGTAGCGGCAGGACGCGTCAGGTGTTCACTTTCAGGCTCAATTCCCGCAGCTGCTTATTGGTCGCGGGTGATGGCGCGCCCATCAACAGGTCAAGCGCCTGCTGGTTCATCGGGAACAACGCAACTTCGCGCAGGTTCTGCGCGCCGCACAACAGCATGACGATGCGGTCGACGCCCGCGGCCATGCCGCCGTGCGGCGGGGCGCCATATTGGAACGCGCGATACATGCCGCCGAAGCGCTCAATCACCGTCTCCTCGCCATAGCCGGCGATCTCGAACGCCTTGACCATGGCTTCTGGCTTGTGATTGCGGATGCCGCCGGAGGCGAGCTCGAAGCCGTTGCAGGCGACGTCGTATTGGAACGCCTTGATGGTCAGCGGATCTTGCGACATCAGCGCGTCCAGGCCGCCCTGCGGCATGGAGAAGGGGTTGTGCGAGAAATCGACCTTCTTGTCGTCCTCGTTCCACTCGAACATCGGGAAGTCGACGATCCAGGCGAATTCATAGCGCTCGGTGTCGACAAGGTTGAGGTCAACGCCGACCTTGGTGCGCGCGGCGCCGGCAAACTTCACGAATTTGTCCGGGTTGCCGGCCACGAAGAACGCCGCGTCGCCGGTCTTGAGGCCGAGCTGGTCGCGGATGGCAGCCGCACGCTCGGGGCCGATGTTCTTGGCGATCGGGCCGGCGGCTTCTTCCGTGCCGTTTTCCTCGCGCCAGAAGATATAGCCAAGGCCCGGCTGGCCCTCGCTTTGCGCCCAGCCGTTCATGCGGTCGCAGAAGGCGCGGCTGCCGCCCGAGGGGGCGGGGATCGCCCACACCTCGTTGCCCGGCTCTTCCAGCATGCGGGCGAACACCTTGAAGCCGGAGCCGCGGAAGTGCTCCGACACGTTTTGCATCACGATCGGGTTGCGCAGATCGGGCTTGTCGGAGCCATATTTGCGCATGGAGTCCGCGTAAGGAATACGCGGCCAGGGCGACGGCGTGACCGGCTTGCCGTTGGCGAACTCCTCAAACACGCCGCGGATCACCGGCTCCATGGCGGCGAACACGTCGTCCTGCTCAACGAAGCTCATCTCGATGTCGAGCTGATAGAATTCGCCCGGCAGACGGTCCGCGCGCGGGTCCTCGTCGCGGAAGCACGGCGCGATCTGGAAGTAGCGGTCGAAGCCGGCCATCATCAACAGCTGCTTATACTGCTGTGGCGCCTGCGGCAGCGCGTAGAAGGTGCCGGGGTGGATGCGTGAGGGGACGAGGAAGTCGCGCGCGCCTTCCGGGCTCGAGGCGGTCAGGATCGGCGTCTGGAACTCGTTGAAGCCCTGCTCCTTCATGCGTCGGCGCATGGACTCGATGACCTTCACGCGGGTCATGATGTTCTGGTGCAGCTTTTCGCGGCGCAGGTCGAGGAAGCGATACTTAAGGCGGATTTCTTCCGGGTATTCGATGTCGCCGAACACCGGCATCGGCAGTTCTTTGGCCTCGCCAAGGACCTCGATTTCGGTCGCAAACATCTCAATCATGCCGGTCGAGAGCTCGGCGTTCTCCGTGCCGGCCGGGCGCAGGCGCACCTTACCGTCGATGCGCACCACCCACTCCGCGCGCACCTTCTCGGCCATCTTGAAGGCCGGGCTGTCGGGGTCGGCGACCACCTGGGTCATGCCGTAATGGTCGCGCAGGTCGATGAACAACACGCCGCCATGGTCGCGCACGCGATGCACCCAGCCGGACAGGCGGGCCACCGACCCGGCGTCCTCGGCCGTCAATTGACCGCAGGTGTGCGAACGATAGCGATGCATGGACAAACCCTCATGGAATCCGGTCGCGCCCGGCGAAACGGTCCGGCACGAAAAGCGGACGTTGGTAGGGCATGCGCCACCCTTGATGTCAAGCATGTCGCCGTGTTCGAGGGCATTTGCCCGGGTGCGGCGATGAATACAAACGAGGCCCCGCCGTGTGGCGAGGCCCCTCCCCGATCCACTTTTGCCGGTCCCGATCAATGCGGCATCAGCACCCGATCGATGACGTGGATGACGCCGTTCGAGGTGCCGATATCGGCGGTCACCACGCGGGCATTGTTGACCTTGACGCCATTGCGGCCATCGACGCGGACGGTGGAGCCTTCCACCGTGGTGGCCCGCACGCGCTTGCCGGCGAGGTCCTTGGCGGTCACCTTGCCCGGCACCACGTGGTAGGTGAGGATTTGGACGAGGCGCTGGCGGTTCTGCGGCTTCAACAGGCTTTCCACCGTGCCGGCATGCAGCTTACGGAAAGCGGCGTCGGTCGGCGCGAAGACAGTGAACGGGCCAGGGCCTTTCAGCGTGTTGACAAGCCCGGCGGCCTGAACAGCGGCGACCAACGTCTTGAACTGGCCGGCACCAGCAGCGGTGTCGACGATGTCGCGGGCGAGCGCGGAGCCGGAGGTGATGGCAAGGGCGATGAGGCCGGCGGCGAAGGACTTCACAATGTTCATGGGGCGTCTCCCTGATCCGCGACGTGACTGTCGCGTGAAAGGAAAGACGGGCTGGACGAGCGGCTAGATTGCTCGCGAGCGATCACCGATCCATCAATGAAATCTGAGGCTTTACTGCGCCACGTCTTGACTGGCCAAACCGGTCACGTCCGCGCGAGCCAGCGCGTCAGCGCGCCGGTCACGGCGTCAGGCACCTCGATGGTGGGCAAGTGGCCTGCCCCGGCCATGACGACGAGTTCGGCACCTTCGATGCCGTCGGCCATCTCGATGGCAAGGTCGGGCGGTGTGATCTTGTCGCCCGCGCCGACCAGCACCAGCGTCGGCACGGTGATCGACGGCAGTGTCGGGCGGCTGTCGACCCGGTGGATGATGGCTTTCATCTGGCGGATGAAAGCTTCCTGGCCGGTCTCGATCGACATCTGGCGGATGGTATCAGTGAGGCTTGTGTTGGCGAGGTTTTCATCCGCCAGAAGTCGGGGAATTTGCAGATCCGGGATCGCTTCGAAGCGGTCGCGGGCGACATCGACCGTGCGCCAACGCATCTCCTTCGCCTCGTCGGTGTCGGGACGGGCCTGGGTATCGAGGAGCGCCAGCCGGGTGACGCGCTCGGGCGCCTGGCGCCAGATCTCAAAGGCCAGGTAGCCGCCCATCGACAGGCCGGCGAGCGCGAAGCGTGGCGGGGCATTGGCAAGGATCAGGCCCGCGATGGCCGCCATGGTGTCCGCGCCGGTGTGGTCGGCGACCATGACGGCGCGACGCGCACCCAGTGCTGCGACTTGGCCGCTGTAAAGGCGAGCCGTGCAATTAAGTCCGGGGATGAGCAGGAGAGGTTCGGTGGACATTGAGGCTCCCTCGATTGAGGACAATTGTGCTCAAATCTTTGTCACATTAGGCATAGACCGGATCGTGTTGAGGTCCAAAACCAAAAACGTACCGGTCGTTGACATTGACTTTGGCGGTTTTTCTCGTATAAGCACAGTGTCTTTCGCAACGCACACAAGATTCTGCGATGCGGATCCGATCGCTTCCCGCCCCTTA
>JALOTE010000094.1 GCA_025458045.1 Rhizobiaceae bacterium | reverse complement strand
AAAAACCCTTCTCGATCTTGCCTCTCAGGCGCGAGATGTGAACGTCGATGATATTGGTTTGCGGGTCGAAATGCAGATCCCAGACACCTTCGAGCAGCATGGTGCGGGTGACGACCTGGCCTGCATGCGCCATGAGGAATTCAAGCAGCCTGTATTCGCGCGGTTGCAGGATGATCGGCTTGCCGCCGCGCGTCACCGTGCTCGCAAGCCGGTCCAGCCGCAGGTCCGCCACTTCATAGACCGTTGCCTGCGCCGAGCCGGACCGCCGTCTGCCAAGCGCTTCCACACGCGCCAGCAATTCAGAAAAGGAGTAGGGCTTCGTAAGGTAGTCGTCACCGCCCGCACGCAGGCCCGTCACCCGGTCATCGACCTGCGCCATCGCCGACAGGATGAGCACCGGCGTGTCGATGCCCTTGGCGCGGAGGCTGGAGATCACGGAAAGCCCGTCGCGCACCGGCAACATCCGATCCACGATCAGCACATCATAGCCGCCGTTTTCCGCCAGCACATGGCCCGCACCGCCATCGGCGGCGACATGGACGGTGTGCCCCGCCTCGGCAAACGCCTTCTCGATGAAGCGCGCCGCCTCGCGGTCATCTTCGATCAGCAGCAGCTTCATGGAAAAAACCTCGGGGGCACGAAAAGGGGGACGATCCACGCTGTCGTGGATGACTCGCGCCGTGACGGCAAGAAGGGCGGTGGCGGGCGGGACGGCACCCGCCACCATGGCAACCGCCGGGCGCAGACCGGGGGTTGATGCCCGGCCCGGACGGATGCCTGTCAAGTTCAGCCGCGGGCCATCGGCAAGGCGAGGAAGCGCGCATTGTCATCGCGTGTCACGCGCATCAGCACGCTGCGCCGTTCATCCTTGCGGGCATCTTCAAGGGCCTTCGAGATGTCCTCGATATCCTTGATGTCGCGTCCGTTGAGTTCGAGGATGACATCGCCCGGCGCAAGTCCCTGATCGGCGGCAAGTCCGTCAGGGTCGATCGCCGTGATCACAAGGCCCTCACCGCCGTCATTGGGCGTCACTTCCAGCCCAAGCCCTTCGACTGCCGAGGGCGCAGCCGGCTCAACCGGCTGTTCCGGCTGGAGGCTGGCCTGCTGGCTTTCCAATTCCGCAAGCTTCAGCGACAGGTTCTGGCGCTCGCCATTGCGCAGCACTTCAATCGTCGCGCTGGCACCGGGCTTGATCGCGCCGATCCGCCGCGTCAGGTCGCGCGGGTTCTCGACGCCGCTGCCATCGACCGAGAGGATCACGTCGCCGGGTTCGATGCCGGCCGCCGCCGCCGGGCCATCCGGCACCACGGATGCGACAAGCGCGCCTTCGGTCGATTGCAGCCCGAGCGACTCCGAAATTTCGTCGGTCAAGGGCTGGATGCGTACGCCGATGAAGCCGCGCGTCACTTGTCCGCTCGACCGCAAATCCTCGATGATGGCCTTGGTTGTGGAGGCCGGGATGGCAAACGCGATGCCGACATTGCCGCCCGACGGCGAAAAGATCGCCGTGTTCACGCCGACGACTTCGCCACGCATGTTGAATGCCGGGCCGCCCGAATTGCCGCGGTTAACGGCCGCGTCGATTTGGATGAAGTCGCTGTAAGGCCCCGCGCCGATGTCACGGCCGAGCGCCGAGACGATGCCCGCCGTGACCGTCCCGCCAAGTCCGAACGGGTTGCCGACAGCCACCACCCATTCCCCGACACGCACGGCCGAGTCATCGGCGAAAGTGACGTAGGTGAAATCGCGGTCGGAATCGACTTTCAACAGAGCGAGATCCGTGCGCTCATCGGTGCCGATCAGCTTGGCATCGAGTTCCTCGCCGTCATTCATCACCACGGTGAAGGTCGAGCCGCCTTCAACCACATGATGGTTGGTGACGATGAAACCATCTCCCGAGATGAAAAAGCCGGACCCTTGCGAGGCATTGCGGCGCTCGCGGCGATCCTCCCTGCGCCCCTCCCGGCTACCTTCCCGGCGCTCTTCATCGCGGAATTGCGGGCCGAATTCGCGGAAGAAGCGGCGGAACATTTCCTCCTCGGGGCTGCCTTCGCGGAAACGCGGCCCGTCATCGTCGAGCGACGCGCTTTGCGTGCGGCCGGTGACGCGCACCGAAACGACAGCCGGCTGCACCTTCTCCACCACATCGGCAAAGCCCGGCGCGACAACACCTTCGATTCGCACCGGTTCGGCAAAAGCCGGCTGGATCGCAGGCGCGACAATCAGGGTTCCGGCTGACAGGATGAGGGCGGCAACACCTCCAGCGACGAGTTTTCGGGAGGCAACGATCGCGGATATCATGGTCAATCTCTCCATTGGCGACGAAGCATTGCAACGCTTCGTGATGGCAGAGAGTTAGGGACCGCAACCTTGCCGGAGAATGTCCGCCGAATGAAAGTTTGTTAATGTTCAGCACAAAGCCTGACGCTCAATCGAGCAGCAGCCAGGCCCCGTCGGGCTGGCGACAGGCGGCGCCGGATGCCGAACGGCGCGCCCCCTTGATTGTCAATTGATGCGTGTAAGAGCGGCAGTCCTGACGACCGACACGATAAGGAACGGCGGCTGTGACTTCTCCCGAATTGCCGCTGCGGTCATCGCTCCATTGCGTCGGCGGCGCACCGAAAGCCGTCTCCAGCGCCCTGTATTCGGCCGCCACTGCCCGCAGTTTTTCAGCATCCGTCAGCCCCTCGCCCGCGGGCCCGGCAACCAGACCGCCCTTGAGAGGCGCCAGCAATGCGGCTGGCGCCGCCAGTGCCGACACGTCTGGCGCAGTGCCGCCGCCGAGGCCCGCACCCGTCGTCACACAACCGGAGACAAAAAGCGCCGCGCCCACAAGGCCGGCCAAGGCTGGCATTCTTCTCAGAAACTGGTTCAAGGCGGTGCCCCGGACTTTCGTGTCGGCATTCTTGGCGGTTATCGCGCCCGCCGCTTCTATTGCGCCGCCAATGGCAGGGCAACTGTCACGCGCAATCCGCCGCCTTCGGCATTGTCAAGCGCCAGCGTGCCGCGGTACTCGCGCACGATCTCGTGGACGATGGCAAGGCCCAAGCCGGTTCCCGGTTTCGTCTCGTCAAGCCTGCGCCCCCGCTTTAGGGCTTCCTCGCGCTTGTCGGGCGCAATGCCGGGTCCGTCATCGGTGATTGTCAATACCATCTGGCCGTTTTGCGAGGTGAGTTGGATATCCATCCGCCCGCGCGCCCATTTGCCTGCGTTCTCCATCAGGTTTCCTGCGATCTCCTCCAGGTCCTGTGCCTCGCCGGCAAACAGGATGCGCGCCTGGGGCGGCGTCCAAAGGATATCGAGATGCGGGCTGAGCTTGCGGAACACCCGCACCAGTTTGTCCAGAACCGGCCCGGCATCGGTGCGGTAGGCGACGGTTCCGGCCTGCGCCGCAAAGCGCGCACGCTGGAGATAATGATCGATCTGGCGGCGCATGATGGCCGCCTGTTCGGGAATGACACCCGAGGTACCCGCCTCGTTGGTGATGACGGCGAGCGGCGTTTTCAGCGCATGCGCCAGATCGCCCACCTGGACACGGGCGCGGTCGACAATGCGGCGATTGTTTTCGATGAGAGCGTTGATTTCATCGGCCAGCGGCTCGATTTCCGCCGGAAACCGCCCTTCCAGCCGCTCCGCCTCGCCTGCGCGCACCGCGCCGAGCGCTGACGCTGCATGATTGAGTGGCATCAATGCGCGCACAATGGCGACGGCGTTGACTGCGATCATCACCAGTCCGACTGCCGCGAGATAGAGCCCGATCTGGCGGAGGAAGGCAGCAGCTTCCGCATCGACCTCGTCAAGATCGCCCATCACGCGGAAACGCGCGATCTCGTTTTCGTCTCCGAGCACCGCCTCGGTTTCCACCACGCGCAGCGTGCCGCCATTGGCGTCAGCCACGGAATAGCGCCGCTCGAACTGCGCGTCGAAGGGCACCTGCGCGAGCGGGGGCGACACGACATCCGTATCGAGAAACGGCGAGGCCAATCGGCCCTGGACGCTGGCCGAAGCGGGGACCACATCCCACGCCCAGCCGGAATCAGGCTGGCTGTAGCGCGGATCACCGATTTGCGGACGCCCGACCAAGCGGCTGTCCGACGTCAGGTCCGTCGCCGCGACCAGCGAAAACAGATGCGCCGAAAGAAGCGCATCAAATCGCCGCTCGATCGCGCCGCGGTAAAGGTCGGCGATGATGACGGCGACCGCGACAAGCAGCGCCGTCGCCAGCACTGTCGAAACCAGCACCACGCGGACAGACAGACGACCCAGCCAGAGTGGCCTCGCCATGCGGCTGGCGACGTCTGTGCTCAAGCTTTTGCGCCGCCCGGCGTTGCCGGCGCAGGGTCCTGGATGCGGTAGCCAAGCCCGCGGATCGTCTCGATCAGGTCGAGACCCAGCTTCTTGCGGAGGCGGCCGACAAACACCTCGATCGTGTTGGAATCCCGGTCGAAATCCTGATCGTAGAGATGCTCGACCAATTCCGTGCGTGAGACGACCTTCCCCTTGTGGTGCAGAAGGTAGGACAGCAAACGGAACTCATGGCTCGTCAGTTTGAGCACCTCGCCATTGACATCGACGCGTGCGCTCTTGGTGTCGACGCGAAGCGGGCCGCAAATGATCTCGCTGGTCGCGTGGCCCGCCGCCCGTCTGATCAGCGCACGCAGGCGCGCCAACACTTCCTCCATGTGGAACGGTTTGGCCACATAGTCGTCGGCACCGGCATCAATGCCTGCAACCTTGTCGTTCCAGCGGTCGCGCGCCGTCAGGATCAGGACGGGCATGGTCCGCCCTGCCCTGCGCCAGCGTTCCAGCACGCTCAATCCGTCGAGCATTGGCAGGCCCAGATCGAGGATGACGGCATCATAGGGTTCCGTGTCGCCAAGGAAGTGGCCCTCTTCGCCGTCAAACGCGACGTCGGTCACATAACCCGCAGCCTCCATCCCCGCCTTCAACTGGCGGTTCAAGTCCTTGTCATCTTCGACGATCAGAATGCGCATCGTGCCGTTCCCGCTTGCGTCTCGCCGCAGACTTAGCCTTTTGGAACGATGATTTCCATGCGTCGCGGCCGCTCGCCATTCTGTCCACGCACGACAATGATGATCTGGCAGACGGGCTGGCCGTTCTGCCGTGCCTCACTGGCCGCAGCGAGCTCGCCGCCATTCTGCGCTGCGACGCTTTCACCGATCGCATAGCAGTCGCCGCCTTGCGCCAGCAGGAACGGCGCTCCCGTTTCGCCAACGGACATGTCGGCTGACGCAAGAAACAGGGCGGGCCAGACGGCCAGGCTCAATGAGGACACGGCAAACGCCTCCACTACCAATTCAGCTGACGCCAATAGACCCTTTTGGCTGAATAGCGCATGAATGATGCGGCACAAGCGGCAAACGTTCTCGTCGCTTTCAAACCGTCGGCACGAGCACCGTGGTCCATCGGCCGACACCCGGCACGCGGCCTTCCTGGCAAAGACTGAGCGAGAAGCCTGCGTTGGCCGATCCGAGATCGGTGGTTCGCGTCGCTTGGGGATAGACCCATTCTGGCATGCTCACCGTCACCTGCCGCAGGAGTTGGCCGCCGACTGTCTTGATCTGGATCCGATAGCGTTCAAAGGGTTCGGCAAGCGGAATGTCAACGGCATCAAAGTCATCGGCGTCGATGCGTCCGCGCCTGATCCAGCGGAACGCGATTGCACCATCACTGCGACGCGCATGGCGCACATGCACGGGAGCAGGCGGCAGCACGGCCCGCAATGGCGCTCCATGCGCTTCTTCATGCCAAGACGGGTCGGCAACCGGCTTCGATGCCGGTCCAAGGGCGAGTGTCACAGGGTCCGTCCATGCGCCGGACAGGCCAAACGGCTGAACCGCCTGATCCAGCAGCACGAATGCCGAGCCAAGCGGTATGCCAGCGGGAGCGGCTTCATCCGTTCCGCGCTGGCCGCGCAACAGGCCGGAAACCAGCCACTCATCAGGTGCGATCTCTTCGGCACTCTGGAACTGGAGCAGTTCCCATGCGCCGCTTGCGGCCCGGAGAGCGCAAAGGTTGGCACCGGCAAGAAATTGTTGATCCGTCACGCTTTGCAGGGCACCCGCATCCAGCCGCACACGCAGGGACTGGTTGACGCGACGGCCGGCCGGGCGCGGCGGCAACGATGTCAGCGTCTCGCCGGTTGTCGCGCGAAATTGCAAAAGGCCAGCCAGCCGGTCCGTGCCGTTGCGGCGCTCCACCACAGCTTGCCGCGCCCAGGGAATGGCTGTCGCTGCAACATGGATCGACGGCGATACCGGATCGTCAGCCAAAGGCGGCAGGTCGATCAGCAGCGCGTCAGCCATGCCGGTCGCGACGCGCGGAACACCGCCATAGCCTGGCGGCAGTAAAGGCTCGGCCTCCGAAGCCGCATCAGGCCGTGCGATGCGCCGCGCTTCCACTTCGATCGTCCGGCCATGAGTGAGCCGCTCGATGCGCCACACCCCGTCAATCTCCGGAAGGGCGCAAAGATCGCCGGGCTGCAAGGCGGCGTGGCGATGCGCCATGGCAAAGCGTACGCCCGCCGCCTCCTCGCGGGAACGGGCGAGCCAGCCGCGCAGTGCGCGCACCGCCGTGGTCTCGTCCATCGCCACGGGAAGCGACAGTGCCGCATGGCGCACCGCATCGCCATCGGCCTGAAACGCACGTGCGGTCGCCGCACCGTACCCGTTCATAGGGTCGGCAAAGGCCATCGTCACCTCGGTTGGAAGCGTGGCGCGTGCCGCCCGTGTCAGGGTCACGGCCCCGTTTTCGTCATTCTGGACGAGATGGCTGACGACCACGGGCGCACGCGTCTGCCGGTTGACGCTCGCCACATCGACGACGCCGCGATCCTGCCGCCACATGATGCCAAAAAGATCGAGAACGGGCTCCAGCGTCTCGCGAACGGATTGCGGCTTCATCACCGCATGGCCCGCGACATGGCCGGACACGCTGCGTGTCGGGCGCAATGCCACCTTGTGTTCCGCGGCAACCGCAGTGATCAGGTCCTGCACGCTGGCCGTGCCGAGACGGCCGTTCAGCCAATGTCCGGTCAGCCAGTTGCCACCGTCGCCCCACGCGTCTCGACGCAATGGAAACGCCGGATACGGACGGGCATCCCAGGCCCAGACATAGCAGCGCGACGGGTCGAGCATGCGGGATCCGCCCGGCCCGGTCGCCGGATTCGCATCGGCGTTGAAGCCGGGCACCGCAGGGTCGAACGCTTGCTGATGCGCCTCCAGATAAAGCCGCTGCACGAGATCATCGCGCCCGCCGTCGGAAAAATGGGGCCGCGCGTTTTCCGATGATTTCGGATCAGCAAAGACATTGGGTTGGTTGGCCCCCTTGTCGATGGCAGGGCAGCCGATTTCGGTCAACCAGACCGGCTTCGCCCGCGGGGTCCAGGCCGTATTGGCAGACTGTTCCACACCGTTGATGCGGTTCCTGTGCGGGTTTTCCCACCAGGAGCGGATGTCCTTGAAACGCCAGACCCACGCCTTGTTGTAAGCCCCATCGCTGATCGGGGTGCGGATGCGGGCTTTGCGGTCTGCGATGCTCGCGTAAAACCAATCATGGCCTTCGCCGCCGGTCACGCCGCGCCGGAAAGCAGCAAAATCGTGCGGGCCATCCATCTGGTCCGGGTGGCCGCCCGCCACGTCATCATCGCGCCAATCCGTGACAGGCAGATACCAGTCAATGCCGACGGCATCGATGTCGGGGTGCATCCACAGGGCATCGAGATTGTAGATGAGGTCACCCGGCGCGTTCACGGGCCGGTGGCCCGAATATTCCGTCCAGTCCGCCGCATAGGTGATCTTCGCCTGCGCGCCCAATATCTGGCGGACATCGGTTGCAAGCTGCATCAGCCCCGTCACAAAGGGGAATGTGGTGCCGGTTGCACGGACGCCTGTCAGGCCGATCAATTCGGAGCCGATGAGAAAAGCGTCCACGCCTCCGGCGCGCTGGGCCAGTTGCGCATAATGCAGCACCATGCGCCGGTAGCCCCAGTCATCGGCGGAACCGGTAAATGTGATCGTTTCGCCAGTCCCGCCGAAATGCTGCGGCAGCGCCTGCCCGAGGAATGCATTGATTTGGGCGGCAGCTTGCCCCGAACCATAGGGCGAACCTGCAACACCCTCCGCCGGATGGCAGGTGATGCGCCCGCGCCACGGATAGGCGGGCTGGCCCGTTCCCCCTGACGGCGAGGGCAGCGTGTTGCCGGGCGGCACGTCCATCATGATGAACGGGTAAAGCGTCACCTTCAGGCCGCGCGCTTTCAGGTCGGCGATGGCATGCAGCACGCTCGCGTCATCGGGCGTGCCGCCATAGGCGGCCGCGCCGCCCGGGGCGGAAACGAGATGCGCGCTTTCCCGCGTCAACCCGCCGCAACGCCATGTGCGCGAAAGGCCGGGTGCCGCGGCCGAAACGACACCGGGCCTGAGCTTGCATTCGCCCGCCCTCAGATCGTTGCCGAACCAGGCGACAACCAGCGCGACATGCTCCAGCGACGGGCACAGCGCCTGCAATTCATCGATGGACGCGTCCCAGTCGCTTCCGGCAAACAGCACATGCCGGTTGACGTTTTCGGTCTTGCCGCGGGCGATCTGTTGCGTGACGCGCCCCGGCTCATAGGCAAATTCCGTCGAGCCGGGGATGACGCAGACGGCTTTCAGATGTTTCTCCAGACGTCCGACAGCCCGCATCACCTCGAACTGCAATTGCGGCACACGGTTGCCGAACTGGCCGAGCGCCAATCTCTCAAATACAACATAGGCCGTGCCGCGATAGGCGGGCGCGTTGCCCGTCCCTTGCTTGGCAAGTATCAGCGGGTCCGGCGCTTGCACATCCGTGCCGGTATGGACGCGCATTGTGCATTCGGTCAGGTCCAGTTCCTGTCCGTCGGCCCAGACCCGGCGGACCCCGGCAATCGGCCCTTCACAAAGGGCAAAGGCCACATTGGCGAAATAGCTGTAGCTCGTCACCCGCGTGCCGCCGCCCAGCGCCTTGCCGCCTGTCCGCTCTGTGTTGGTTTCCTCCTCGAACCGCGTCGCCCAGATCATCACGCCCGGAATGCGCACCGTGCCATGGACGCGCGGCAAAGCGGAACCGTCATCGGCGGAAAACGGCACCGCGTTGGACAATCGGTTGCCGGTGATCGTCCGGCGTGGCGCAAGCAGCGCATTGTCGAACACATTGCCGACAAGCGCACCGGCAGCCTGACCAATGATGGCGCCGGTCGCGCCGAACAGCCCGCCAAGCGACGCGCCAAGCGCCTGCAAGATGAGGGTCGCCATGCAAACTCCTTTGCTCGGTCGGAACGATCAAGAGGTGAGACAGTTCAAAGAAAGGGGCGCGCAGGAAAGCTGAATGCACCGGCGATGCGCCTGCGCCACGTGGGCACCACGGGGGATTCCACGACGCCAACTCCCGAATAGGCATGGATCATGGCGTCCGGCGTCACCAGAATGCCAGCATGCTTGGCGGCACTCGTCGCACTCCAACGGAACAGCAGCACATCGCCCGGTTGCGGATCGGATGCGCGTGGCTCGAAATGGCGCATCGCCGCGGCCAGCAGCAGATCGCCGCCGCGGGCTTCGGCCCAATCCTGCGTGTAGGGCGGCACAGCTTCCGGTTCGCCGCCATAGAGTGTACGCCAAACGCCGCGTACCAGCCCGAGGCAATCGCATCCAACGCCCCGCCGCGAACCCTGATGACGGTAGGGCGTCCCGATCCAATCGCGTGCCGCATCGATCACGCGCGCGGCTTCCATGGTTTCGGTGAAGGCGATCATGGCACCACCGGCCCGCCATCGGCGGTGATGTTCTGGTGCGCGTAAGTGTAAGCAGCATCATTGCCGGGCAGATGCGGGAAGCCACGGAAATTGACGGCGTTGGCAAACACCGCCTTGCATGTCTGGAAACGCTTGTCGCAGCCGATGGTGATGGTGAAGTCATCGCCCGCCGCAATGGCGTCCGGCAGCGGCGTGCGGGTCAGCAGTGACACGTCGGAGCCCGCCCTCATGTGCACGCGCACCTCGGCTGAATCGCCAGCGCGCGCGCCGCTGGTCCACTCAAGCCTGCCGCCATTGAAGCGGCCTTGCGGGGCCATACCCAGTCCCGAAACAGCGATTTCAAACGGGCCGCGCCTCTCCAGCACTGATCCGTTCGCGCGTCTGCCGCCGGATGTCAGATCAACGCCGCAGCGCGCGTCGCCCAACTCGGCATCGCAATGGCGACGCACCAGCCGCCCGCGCGGCACACCCAAGTCCGCAGCCAGATCCTCGATCTCGGCCCGCCAGGCGCAATCCGCCTGCTCGATGCGGGCAATGGTGGCGACACGCAGCACCACGCGTTGGTCGGGTTCGCTCCAGTTGACCAGCAGGGTCGAGATTTCAGCGCCATCGTAGAGCCCTGCCGCAAGGTCGGTGCCGTCGACGCGCGTTGAACTCAACGCGCCCTCGATCACATCGGTTCCGATCTCAAGGCCGAGCGCGGCTTCCGCCTCGCCTGCGTTGAAGCCGCTTGCGGGTTCGCAATTGACCGTGCCAACCATCAGCGCCCGGTCATGGTCGGTGAAGCCAAGCGTCATGCCGTCCCGCCGCGTCAGCAGCCAGCAATGGCAAAGCGTGGTCGTCGTGTCGTCGAGATGCGCCGCAAGCGCTGCCGGAACCGGAATCACAGCACCACCTCTTTCAGCGGAATGGACTGGATCTGTCCGGCCTTGAACCCGCTGACCGAAAGCGTCAGCGATGCCGTGTCGAAGCGCACGGGCACGTCAAACTGGAAGCCCGCCGTCACACTCGCCGTCACTGGCGGCACGAAACCGGGATCGAACCTGATCGCGGAACCATTGCGGATCAGCGTGTAGGCGGT
>JALOTE010000093.1 GCA_025458045.1 Rhizobiaceae bacterium | reverse complement strand
TTCATCTTTTTGTAATAAAGATTTCGCATAGTACAAATTTCGCATAGATTTTACATTTCGCGATTTCAATATTTCATCTATTAGTTTTGAAGATTTAAATGACGATTTAATCTCTCCGCAAAATCGTACGCCTTCAATTAAATATAAGCCTGGAGTATCAATTGCATAATTCAAAGGCTGTGTGTCGTCTGATATAATGACATCAATTTGGGAAGAAACTTGCTCGCCTTCATCTCCTACGAGTGCAACAACTTCACCGGTGCCAATACTAAGGCGCCTAGGTAAATGAGAGCACAAAAATGATCGAAAAGCCGACTCTAAACTAGAGCCGCGATTGCCCATCTGACCAAATTTTTGACGAGCCAACTCTAACTCTAGTGCTAAAATACGCTGTTGAGCCAGAATTGCTTCGCCGATCGTCATAAAATTCAGCTCGGGAATGCGAACGCGGCGCCGCTCTTGATGCCCGCCGGCCAGCGTGTGGTGATGGTTTTCAGCCGCGTGTAGAAATGCACGCTTTCCGGGCCGTATGCGCCGTGGTCGCCGAAGGATGAGCGCTTCCAGCCGCCGAACGAATGATACGCAACCGGCACCGGGATCGGCACATTGATGCCCACCATGCCGACTTCGATCTGGTTGGCGAAATCGCGCGCGGCGTCACCGTCGCGCGTGAAGATGGCGGTGCCGTTGCCATACTCATGCTTGTTGATCATGTCGGCGGCCTCGCCATAGGTGTTGGCGCGCACGACCGAGAGCACCGGTCCGAAGATCTCTTCCTTGTAGATCGTCATGTCCGTCGTCACGTGGTCAAACAAGGTGCCACCGACGAAATAGCCGTTCTCATAGCCCTGCAACTTGAAGCCGCGGCCATCGACGACGATCTCGGCCCCTTCCTTCACGCCCTGGTCGATATAGCCCAGCACCTTCTGCTGATGCGCCTTCGTCACCAGCGGGCCCATGTCGGCGTCCATGTCGGTCGCAGGGCCGATGCGGAGCGATTCAACGCGCGGCTTCAGCTTGGCCACAAGCGCGTCGGCGGTCTTCTCGCCGACGGGCACCGCGACCGAGATCGCCATGCAGCGTTCGCCCGCCGAGCCATAGCCCGCACCCATCAGCGCATCGACGGCCTGATCAAGGTCGGCGTCGGGCATGACGATCATGTGGTTCTTGGCGCCGCCCAGCGCCTGCACGCGCTTGCCTGCCGCCGTGCCGCGTGAGTAAACATATTGCGCGATCGGGGTGGAGCCGACAAACGACACGGCCTTGATGTCCGGATGGTCGAGGATGCCGTCGACAATCTCCTTGTCGCCGTGGACAACGTTGAACACGCCGACGGGAAGCCCCGCCTCGCGGAAGAGATCAAAGATCATCAGCGATGCGGACGGATCGCGCTCGGAGGGTTTCAGGATGAAGGTGGTTTCAGGATGAAGGTGTTGCCGCAGGCGATCGCCATCGGGAACATCCACATCGGCACCATGGCCGGGAAGTTGAACGGCGTGATGCCCGCCACCACACCCAAGGGCTGGCGGTCGGAATAGGTGTCGATCGCCGGGCCGACATTGCGGGAAAACTCGCCCTTCAGCATCTGCGGGATGCCACAAGCGAAATCGACAACCTCGATGCCGCGCGCCACTTCACCCAGCGCGTCGGCATGCGTCTTGCCGTGTTCGCGGCTGATCTCGCGGGCAAGATTGTCGGCGTTGGCATCCAGCAGGTTCTTGAAGTTGAACATGATGCGCGCGCGCTTGAGCGGCGGCATGTCGCGCCAGGACGGAAACGCCGCCTTCGCCGTCTCCACCGCCGCGTTCAGTTCGGCCAAGGTCGAAAGCGGCAATTCCGCGATCTTTTCGCCTGTCGCCGGGTTGAACACATCGGTCCGGCGCGCCGAGTTCGAGATGACGCGCGATGCGCCAACGGCGTTGTGAATGGTCTCAATCTGCATGATGCGTGCCGCCTTGCGGTTCTTTCAGTCGCGTTGAAGGTCAGTCGAGATGGTCGAGAATGTCGCCGACCGTACCAATGAGCGTGTCGATATGGCTCTTCTCGATGATGAGGGGCGGCGAAAGCGCGATGATGTCGCCGGTGGTGCGGATCAGCACACCCTTTTCATAGGCGCTGAGGAAGGCGGCGAAGGCGCGCTTCGTCGGCTTGCCGGCGATCGGTTCCAGTTCGATCCCGCCGATCAGGCCGAGATTGCGGATGTCGATGACGTGGCGGCGGCCTTTGAGCGAGTGCAGCGCATCCTGCCAATAGGGGGCCAGTTCGGCGGCGCGCTCGAAGAGGCCGTCCTCCTTGTAGGTTTCGAGCGTGGCAATGCCGGCCGCCGACGCGATGGGCGAACCGGAATAGGTGTAGCCATGGAACAGTTCGATTGTGCCGTCCGGCGCGCTCATGAAGGCGTCATGGATGTCCTTTTTGACGAGCACCGCGCCCATCGGGATGACGCCATTGGTCAGGCCCTTGGCCGTCACCATCATGTCAGGCGTGACGCCGAAATAATCGGCGGCGAACGGCGCGCCAAGGCGGCCATAACCGGTGATGACCTCGTCGAAGATCAACAGGATGCCATGGTCGTCGCAAATCTTGCGCAGCTTCTGCAAATAGCCGAGCGGCGGGATGAGCACGCCGGTCGAACCCGCAACCGGCTCGACGATGACGGCGGCAATGGTTGAGGGATCGTGCAGGGTTGCGATTTTCAGGAGATCATCAGCGAGTTCCGCGCCATGTTCTGGCTGGCCTTTGGAATAGGCGTTCTTCGCGGGCATGTGCGTGTGAGGCAGATGGTCGACGCCCGTCAGCAGCGTGCCGAAATGCTTGCGGTTGGTGACGATGCCGCCCACCGAAATGCCGCCGAAATTGACCCCATGATAGCCGCGCTCACGGCCGATCAGCCGGAAACGCGCGCCGTCGCCGCGCACCCGGTGGTAGGCGATGGCGATCTTCAGCGCGGTGTCGACCGATTCCGACCCGGAGTTTGTGAAAAACACGTGGTCCATGCCCTTGGGCGCGATGTCGACCAGCCGGTTGGCCAGTTCAAACGCCTTCGGGTGCCCCATCTGGAAGGCCGGCGCATAGTCCAGTTCGGCTGCCTGTTTCTGGATGGCTTCGACGATTTTGGGCCGGTTGTGGCCGGCATTGCAACACCAGAGACCGGCCGTGCCGTCGAGGATTTTGCGGCCGTCGGCTGCGGTGTAATACATGCCGTCCGCCGCCACCAGCATGCGCGGGTTTTCCTTGAATTGCCGGTTCGCTGTGAACGGCATCCAGAAGGCGCGCAAATCATTCGGCATGGTGAGGCGGTTGGACATGATGGACCTCGGTCAGGTGGCGTAAGCCCTTTGTCTTACGCGCCGCCGCGAAAACCGGCAAGCGCATCCGCGACGCGCAAATGTCCAGGAACTCCAGCAAAAAAGGGGCGGAAGCCGCGTCCCGCCCCGTTTCTGCGGTTACTCCGCCGCGATTTTCATCGGATTGTTCGGATGCTGCGTCCAGTTGGCGTAGTGCGGCTTCACGACATCGCCCGTCCGCTTGTCCATCACGCCGGCGGCCAGTGGCTCCATGGTGATGCAGTTCTCGACCGGGCAGACATTCACGCACAGATTGCAGCCGACGCATTCCTCTTCGATGACCTCGAACTTGCGCGCGCCGTCGACCATGGACGTGATCGCCTGATGCGACGTGTCCTCGCAGGCGATGTGGCAGCGCCCGCAGGAGATGCAGAGATCCTGGTTGATCTTCGCCTTGGTCACGTAATTGAGGTTGAGATACTGCCAATCGGTGACGTTCGGCACGGCCATGCCGGTAAACGAGGCGAGATCGCCGTGGCCTTTTTCATCCATCCAGTTTTTCAGCCCCTCGATCATTTCCTGAACGATCTTGAAGCCATAGGTCATTGCGGCCGTGCAGACTTGCACATTGCCCGCCCCCAGCGCCATGAATTCGGCTGCGTCGCGCCATGTGGTGACGCCGCCAATGCCGGAAATCGGCAGGCCATGCGTTGCCGGATTGCGGGCGATTTCGGCCACCATATTGAGCGCGATCGGCTTCACCGCCGGGCCGCAATAGCCGCCATGCGCGCCCTTGCCGCCGATGGTCGGCGTCGGCGCGAAGCTGTCGAGATCGACGCCGGTGATGGAATTGATCGTGTTGATGAGCGACACGGCATCCGCGCCGCCGCGCTTTGCGGCCTCGGCCGGCTTGCGGATGTCGGCAATGTTGGGCGTGAGCTTGACGATGCAAGGCATGCGGCTGTGCTGCTTCACCCAGCGCGTCACCATCTCGATATACTCGGGCACTTGGCCGACGGCCGAGCCCATGCCCCGCTCGCTCATGCCGTGCGGGCAGCCGAAATTGAGTTCCACGCCATCCGCTTCGGTTTCCTCGACACGGGCGAGGATCGCCTTCCAGCTTTCCTCGTCGCACGGCACCATCAGCGAAACGACCATGGCGCGGTCCGGCCAGTTGCGCTTGACCTCCTTGATCTCGCGGAGATTCACCTCAAGCGGCCGGTCGGTGATCAGCTCGATGTTGTTCAACCCGAGCAGGCGGCGGTCCGCCCCCCAGATCGCGCCATAGCGCGGGCCGTTGACATTGACGACCGGCGGGCCTTCCGCGCCCAGCGTCTTCCAGACGACACCGCCCCAGCCCGCCTTGAAGGCGCGTTCGACATTGTATGCCTTGTCCGTTGGCGGCGCGGACGCAAGCCAGAACGGGTTCGGCGACTTGATCCCGACGAAGGTGTTGCGAATGTCAGCCATGGCGTTTCTCCTTCCGGCGAAGCGCGCTCAAGCGGCGCGGCTTCTGAGTTCCTTGCGAACAACAAGTTTCAATCCAGACCAGACGGCATCAACCGCGCAGACCTTCACATCAACCCAGCCCATTGGCAGCGCGATGTCGCGGATCACATCTTCGGTGATGTCGGTCGCAACCTTTGAACTCTTCTTCGGCCAAGACACCCAGACAGCGGCAATGTCCGGCAAGGCCGCGCGCGCAGCGGTGAGCATTTCAGCCAACTCCGCGCGCAGCGTGACAAACAGATGCGCGTCCCTGGCATTGTCCAAGCGCGCGGCCCACAAGATCAACTGCCCGCCCTCGATTTCGGCCTTGACTGCTTCGGGCATGCCAAATGCAAACACCGGACCGCAAAAGCCAAGCTTGGAGGCGAGTGGTTTGTCGGAATAGCCAGTGGTCATGCGGCCGGACCCCGCCGAATGAGCGCCAGACTTCCACGATGAAAACTCAGCGAATATAGGCCCAGAGCCAACCGATGACGGTGCCGCCAATGTCGCCGATCTTCGGCACGATGTAGGCCCATGCCGTCGCGCCGATGACATTCCAGAAGGCGAAGCGCGGCAGCGACATGCCGCTCATGCCCGACATCAAGAACACGACCGGGCGCAAAACCGTTGCAAAATGACCGATCAGGATTGTCACCGGGCCGTACTTGTCGAACGCGGCGCGCGTTTTCTCCACCATTTCCGGATGATCGCTGAGCGGGCGCATCGCAAGCACATGTCCGCCATAGCGCCATCCCAGCCAATAGCTGAAGAACGATCCGATCAGGGCGCCGATGGTCGCGCCCAGCCAAAGAGGCCAAAACGGGATGGCGCCCGTCGCCGCCAACGCGCCGACCGCGACCAGGATGGGCGTGGACGGGATGAGGATGGACAGGAATGCCGTCGTTTCGGCTGCCGCAAACACCACCATGATCAGCGGCACCCACGCCTGGTGCTGCTCGATGAACGCGATCACTGAACTTGCAAAGGCTTCCATGCGTCCCCTCCGGAAGCGCTGCCTCTGGAACGGGGCCGACAGGGTTGCAAGCAATTTCTGCTGCGGCGGTCACGACGGTGTCCTTTCAGCCCGCAAGCGCGCGATGAATGCTTTCGGCGGCATCACGCCCCTGCGCCACAGCGGTCACTGTCAGGTCTTCGCCGCCAAGGATGCAATCCCCGCCCGCCCACACGCCCGTCATCGACGTGCGCCCTTCCCCGTCCACCTTGATGCGGCCCTTTTCCAGCGCCAGCGACGGTTTCTTGCCGCCGACCGCATCCGGCTCAAATGCCTGGCCGATGGCCTTCAGGATCTGGTCGCATTCGAGCTTGACCGTCTCGCCCGTGCCTTCAAGCTTGCCGTCCTTCACGGCGGTGTATTCAAGTTCGATGCCGGTCACACGGCCTTTCTTGGCCAACACCTTTTTCGGCATCAGGTTGAAACGCAGATTGACACCCTTGGAAGCTGCGAGATCCTGCTCGTAAGGCGAAGCGTTCATCCTGTCGCGTCCGCGGCGATAGACCACGGTCACGGTTTCAGCCCCGAGAAGCTTGGACTGGACGGCCGCGTCAATCGCCGTCATGCCGCCGCCGATCACCACGACTTTGCGGCCAACCGGCACATCGGCCTTGTCGCGCGCCTGCCGCAATCCGGCGATGAAGCTCACGGCGTCGTCGGCGCCATCGGCGTCATCATGTTTGACGTCGAGATCATTGACGCCGGCAAGCCCGATGCCGAGGAACACAGCGTCATGGCTTTCCTTCAATTCGGCAAGCGTGATGTCGCGGCCGAGTTTCTGGCCGGTCCGGACCTCGATTCCGCCAATGCCGAGAACATAGTCCACTTCCGACTGCGCGAAATTGTTCGTCGTCTTGTAGGTGGCGATCCCATACTCGTTGAGCCCGCCCGGCTTGGGCTTGGCGTCATAGATGGTGACGGAATGGCCGTGCATGGCAAGCCGGTGCGCCGCCGCCAGCCCGGCGGGCCCAGCGCCGACCACGGCGACGGACTTGCCGGTTTCGGCCGCACGTTCATAGAATTGGCGGCCCTGCTCCATCGCGATGTCGGTGGCGTAGCGCTGCAACCGACCGATTTCGACCGGCTTGCCCTCGCCCGCCATGCGCACGCAGGCTTCCTCGCACAGGGTCTCCGTCGGGCAGACACGGGCGCACATTCCACCCAGAATGTTCTGGTCGAAGATGGTTTTCGCCGCGCCGAGCGGATTATCCGTCTGGATCTGACGGATGAACATCGGGATGTCGATCTCGGTCGGGCAGGCTTTTGTGCAGGGCGCGTCATAGCAGAAGTAACAGCGGTCGGAGGCGACCAGCGCCTCATGCTTGTCGAGCGGCGCATGCAGGTCCGCGAAATTGCGGTCATACTCCTGCGGGTCAAGCCGGTTTCCGGTGATGCCGTCCGCGAACGCGTTGTTTGCCATGATGCCCTCGAATTCGTCCGAAAGTCGAAACGCTATCCGGCGATTGGCATTTGTCAAACGGTTCTAAAGTGGATGAAAAGACTCCAGTTATTTAGGCAGTACTTGCCGATGAAACTCACGCCTTTTCAAAGCGATACCACGTCTCCTGGGCATAGGTTTCGCCCGGTCTGAGCAGGATCGACGGGAAATGCGGATGGTTCGGCGCGTCCGGCCAGCACTGCGCTTCGAAGCAGAACCCCGCAAACGCATCATAGGGCCTGCCGATCAGCCCGTCGGCCGGGCGGCCACCGATCTTTGAGCCGGTGTAAAGCTGCATGCCGGGCTCGGTGGTCAGTACCTCCATGCTGACGCCGGAGCGCGGCGCGCGCGCCCATGCGACCGGCCGCAGCGCCATGCGGGCCGCAGAGACGCAATAATTGATGTCGTGGGCAAACGGCCCGCCCGGCCCGTCCCGGCGGATCGGGGCGAAGTCGCGGAAATCATAGGGCGTTCCCGCAACCGTGTTGAGTGCGCCGGAGGCGACCAGATCGCCATCCAGTTCCGTGATCGCTTCGGCGGCGATCTTCAAGCGGTGGCCGAGGCAATCGGTCGCGCCGCCATCCTCCAGGTTGAAGTAGGAATGGTGCGCGATGTTGACGATGGTCGGCGCATCGGTGCGCGCCTGAACCGAAACCTTCAATGCGTCATCTTCCAACCTGTATTCATTGGTGATTGTGACGGTGCCTGGGAAGCCCGCAAACCCGTCCGGATCAACGATCTCCAGGCGAGCGAAATCAGCGCCGAAATCGACAAGCCGCCAATTGCGCTTGCCGATCCCCTGCTTTCCGGAGTGAAGCGTGTGGCGGCCATCGAGATTGCGCTCCGCCTGATGCGTGACACCGTCGATGGTGAACCGCCCTTCACGGATGCGGTTGGCGACGCGGCCCGCCGTCGCGCCGAAATAGGGCGAATGGGCCGGGTAATCGTCGAAACGCTTGAACCCCAGAACCAGCGGATGCGGATGACCGTCCAGCCGCAAATCCTGCACGGCGGCACCCCATGTGAGGATGTCGGCTGTCAGGCCGCCGTCCTCGATGCGCAGTTTCAGCACATCGGCGCCATCGGCCGTCCGGCCCCAGATCTCCGGCCCGCTCACAGGCCGAGCCCGCCGATGCAGATGTATTTGACCGACAAATATTCCTTGATGCCCTGGCTGCCGCCCTCCGAGCCCAAGCCGGATTGCTTGATGCCGCCAAAGGGCGCTTCCGGCGTGGTGACGATGCCTTCATTGACGCCAACAATGCCGTATTTCAGCCCTTCCATCACCCGAATTGTCTGGCCGAGGTCTCTCGTGTAGAAGTAGCAGGCAAGGCCGTATTCCGTGTCATTGGCCATGGCGAGCGCCTGCTCTTCCGTCTCGAATTTGAAGACGGGCGAGACCGGACCGAAAATCTCCTCGCGAGCAAAGCGCATGTCAGGCGTCGCATCGGCAATCACCGTCGGCTCGAAGAACGAGCCGCCCAGCGCATGCCGTTTGCCGCCGGCAAGGACGCGTCCGCCTTTGGACACCGCATCGGCCACGAAGGTCTCCGTCGCGGCAGCGGCCTTCGCATCGATCAGCGGGCCTTGCTGGACGCCGTCATCCAACCCATTGCCGACCTTGAGTGCGTCGGACGCGGCGGCGAGCTTGGCGCAGAATTCGTCATAGACGCCTGCCTGTACGAGGAACCGGTTGGCGCATACGCAGGTCTGCCCGGAATTGCGGTATTTCGCGGCCATCGCACCGGCCACCGCGCGGTCGATGTCGGCGGAATCAAATACGAGGAACGGCGCATTGCCGCCCAGTTCCATCGACACTTTCTTCACCGTTCCGGCAGCCATCTGCATCAATTTGATGCCCACTTCCGTGGATCCGGTGAACGTGACCTTCGCCACATCGGGATGCGTGCACAGAACCTCGCCGATCTCGGAGGCTTTTCCTGTGACGATGTTCATCACGCCTTTGGGCAGACCCGCGGCCTCCGCGATCATGCCCCATGCGAGGCCCGAATAAGGTGTCTGCGATGCGGGCTTGATGACAGAGGTGCAGCCTGCCGCGATCGCGGGACCGATCTTGCGGGCGAGCATCGACGAGGGGAAATTCCACGGCGTGATCGCAGCCACGACGCCGACCGGTTCAAGCGTCGTCAGGATGCGCCGGTCGCCCCATGGGCTTGGCACCACCTCGCCATAGACGCGGCGCGCCTCCTCGGCGAACCACAAGAGGTATGCCGCGCCGATAGCGATTTCGCCCTTGGCCTCGGCCAACGGCTTGCCCATTTCCATCGTCAGGATTTCGGCGAGCGCCTGCTGGTTGTCGAGCATGTAGGCATGCATCGCACGCAGCCAAGCGGCCCGCTGGTTGGCCGTGGTTTTGGAAAATGCCGGGAACGCCGCCTTCGCCGCTTCGACCGCGCGGATCGTTTCAGCGCGGCCCGATTGGGGCACGTGCCCGATGGTCTCGCCCGTCGCCGGATTATCAACCGCGATTGTCGCGCCATTGTCGGCGGCGACCCAATCGCCGCCGATCAGATTGGCGTTGCGCACATAGGGATTGTTCGGTTTCAGCATGTCGGCCTCCCCGTCCGGCCATGCGTCTCATCGCAGTCGGGCCGGACCATGTTGGTGTCGTGTTTGATGGCGTTCTTGCCATGCCTCGCAACGCGCTGTCATCCCCCGCGTCATCGCGGCTCAATGTTGCCTGCGCGAGGGAAATGGAAAAAGCGCCTGCAGCTGCCTATATGGACGTCAAACAGGTGTCCCCATGCGTTTTGCCGTCCTCGCCTCATTCATCCTCGCCGCACTCGCAACAATCGCGCCGGCTTCGGCGACGGAGGCGGCATGGTCCAAACTCGCCAATGGCGGCCACACCATCCTGCTGCGCCATGCCATCGCACCGGGGACCGGCGATCCGGCGGGGTTCAAGCTCGATGATTGCTCGACGCAGCGCAACCTGTCCGCGGAGGGCCGCACCCAGGCGCAGCGCATCGGCGCGCGTATCGCAGCGCGCGGCATCCGCATCGAGCGGGTGTTGACCAGCCAATGGTGCCGCGCCCGCGACACCGCAACGCTGGCCTTCGGCCGCACCCCGATCAGTGAGGAGCCCGCGCTCAACTCCTTCTTTTCTGACCGTTCAACCGAGCCGCAGCAGACCGAAGCGGTCCGCAAGCTCATCGTCGAGTTCAACGGGGCGGGCAATCAGGTGATGGTGACGCACCAGGTCAACATCACCGCGCTGACCGGCATCGTCCCGCGCGAAGGCGAAGCCGTGATCGTCGATGCCAATCCGGATGGCAGCCTCGCGGTGATCGGTCGCATCATCATCCGCTGATCCCTCTTGATCATGACATGCCGCATGGTAACCCTCGGCCAAAATCGGGGAACCTATCCATGCGCCTTTCATTGATCGCACTCGCTTCAGCCGCCATTCTGGCTGCCGGCTGCACTCCTGAACCCGGACAACGCGTCGTCGCGGCCAACACTGTTTCGACGCCGCCGCCGTTCGGAGCGCCTGCACAGACGCCTGGCACGGCTACGATGCCGACGACACCTGCCGCAACCGCCGTGCAGCCCGTCCCCAACGGCGTTAACCGCACCAACGTGACCGAACGCACCATCGTCGAGGATGACGGGACGGTTCGCACGGAAAAGACCACCGTTTCCTTCGGGTTTTCGCAACCCACCGTTGCGGCGGCGCCAGCGATCGTCGCACCGGCTGCGTTCAACACGGGCATCGCAGGCGGTTGGAAACTGCAATCCAGCGCCACGAAAGCGATGTGTGACGTCAATCTCTATGGCGGACCGGGCGCGACAAGCGGCGAGGCTGCCAGCAACTGCATGGGCTACGACAGCATGCGCGGCGTCAACGGCTGGCGCTACGTGAACGGCCAGTTGGAACTGCTGCGCGGGCCGGATGTTGCGCTGGCCTTCAACCAGCTTGGCCCCAACCGGTTTGACACGCAGCATTCCTGGATGGGCCTGACGACGACGCTGGCCCTCTATCGCTGATCCGCCAGAAAGGCTTCGGTTTCCGCCAAGGTCGGCGTTCCGGCACGGCCGCCGAAGCGGGTGCATTTCAGCCCGGCAACCGCATTGGCAAACCGGATGGCACTGCGAACCGCATCGCCACGCCCCAAGGCAAAAGTGAACGCGCCATGCCAGATGTCGCCGGCGCCCAGCGTGTCCACCGCTGCGACGGCAAAAGCAGGCTCGTGCTGCATCACGCCGCTTTCGAGCCAGAACACCCCGTCGGGACCATCGGTGACGCATGTGAAGGCGGACGTCAATTCGGCGGCGCGCGCCAGACCCTCCGGGATGCTGCGCGCGCCCGCATAACCTGCCAGCCCGTTGCGTGAGAAAGCAACATGGCTTGCCAGCGCGATTCCCTCCCTTTGCTCGGCTTCGGAGCCAGGCAGAGGCGTTTCCGCATCGATGACGCCGGGGATACCGCGGGCCTTGGCGATGCGCATGGCGGCAACCATGCCGGCTGGCCATCGATTGTCGGCGAGGATGGCACACAGATCATCGGGCAGCGGCGCCGATTCGAGCCAGCCCGTGTCGGTGCTGATCGAATGATCACGGTAGCCGACGATCTGGCGTTCGCCTGCCGCATCGACATAGACGGAGGAAAAGGCGGAGCGGTGACCGGCAAAGCGCTTCAGCAGCGTGCAATCCACGCCTTCGTCTGCAAGCCCGGCTTCGATCAGGCCGGCCATCGCATCATCGCCTAGCCTGGAGGCAACCATGCCGCGCCCGCCCAGCCGTGTCACGGCAACCGCCGCATTGGCCGCGCATCCGCCGCCGACCACTGTCGCATCCTCCGCGCGGTGCTTGCGCGGCGCGCGCGGCATGTCTTTGAGCTTGAAAACAAAATCGACGACGGCGACGCCGACGCACAGGACCGTGACCATGAGTGCTCCATCGCGACGCCTTGCGGGACGCCGAGTTCTAGGGTCAGGACCCATTGATGTCGTTGAAATGGCAGCCAAAGGGCAAAGAAATACAAGGAAAAAGCTGAAGAGCGGGCCATTGGCCCCGATCAAAGCTTTTGACGATGGAGTTCGAGGCC
>JALOTE010000092.1 GCA_025458045.1 Rhizobiaceae bacterium | reverse complement strand
ATCGATACATTCGCCGCCTACGCGCAAGACGAGTGGATCGGCGAGATGGTGCGCGAGAAGCTCATCCATGTGACGCTGGCGACGCGCGAACCGCACCCGCTGATGGGCCGCATCCCGGACATCGTGCGCTCCGGAAAACTTGCCGAAGTGACCGGCCTGCCGCAATTGAACCCCGCAACCGACCGCGTGATGCTGTGCGGCTCGCCCGCCATGCTCGCCGATTGCAAGGCGATGCTGGAAGAGATGGGCTTCAACGAAGGCAGCGCGGCGCGGCCGGCCGAATTTGTCATCGAGCGGGCGTTCGTTGAAAAATAGGCCGCTTTTGAACGGTTTTCGAGACGATTTTATCATGGCGGGCGAAACTGCGTTTCGATAACCCCCGTTCCTGAATTGAATGTCCGGGCGTATGGGTCGCGGATCAATCAGGAGTGCGGAGGCAGACATGGCGCGCGTTGAACGGTCCGGGTTGCAGGTGGATGCTGGCCTTGCAGCCTTCATCGAAGATCAGGCCATTGTCGGCACGGGCGTGGATGCGGCCGCGTTCTGGGCCGGTTTCTCCGATGCAGTCCATGCGCTTGCGCCAAAGAACCGGGCGCTGCTGGCCAAGCGCGATGCACTGCAAGCCGAGATCGACGCATGGCACAAAGCCAATGGCGCACCCGCCGACATGGCGGCCTATCGCGGCTTTCTGCAGTCCATCGGCTACATCGTGCCGGAAGGTCCGGCTTTCAGTGTTGAGACGCAACATGTCGACCCGGAGATCGCCGATGTCGCGGGTGCGCAGCTTGTCGTGCCGATCAACAATGCGCGCTATGCGCTGAACGCCGCCAATGCGCGCTGGGGATCACTTTATGACGCGCTCTACGGCACGGACGCGCTGGGCGACAAACCGCAGGGCGGCGGCTATGACGCGGCGCGCGGCGCGCGCGTGATCGCGTGGGCGAAAGATTTTCTCGACAAGGCCGCACCTCTGGCAGGCGGGGCGAAATGGGCAGACGTGACCGGCATCGAGGCCGGAGCCACGCTCATCCTGCACACGGCGTCGGGCGCGGCGGCGCTTGCCACCCCGTCCCAATATGCGGGCCACGCCGCAAGCGAGGGTGGCTGGAGCCATGTGCTGCTCAAGAACAACGGCCTTGGCATAGAAATCCTGATCAACCGTGGGGTGCAGCCGGGCGACACCGATCCGGCAGGGATCGTCACCGTCAACCTCGAAGCCGCATTGACCGCCATCATGGACTGCGAGGATTCGGTTGCCGCCGTCGACGCCGAAGACAAGACGCTGGTCTATTCCAATTGGCTCGGGCTGATGAAGGGCGACCTGACCGAAGAGGTGTCGAAGGGCGGCAAGACCTTCACCCGCGCGATGCATGGCGATTTCACCTACACCTCACCGGAAGGCGCGCCGTTCGAGGTCAAGTGCCGGTCGCTGATGCTGGTGCGCAATGTCGGGCATCTGATGACCAATCCGGCGATCCTTTTGTCGGATGGATCGGAAATCCCCGAAGGCATCATGGATGCGTTCATCACCGCGCTGATCGCAAAGCACGACATCGGCGCGGGCGGGCCCAATGGCGGCGGACGCCGCAAGAACTCGGCGAAGGGCTCGATGTATGTTGTGAAGCCGAAAATGCACGGGCCGGAGGAAGTGGCTTTTGCCGTCGAGATTTTCGATGCGGTCGAGAAGGTTGTCGGCCTTGCGCCCGACACGATCAAGATGGGGATCATGGACGAGGAGCGCCGCACCACGGTGAACCTCAAAGAGTGCATCCGCGCAGCCAAGCGCCGGGTCGTCTTCATCAACACCGGTTTCCTCGACCGTACCGGCGACGAGATGCACACCTCCATGGAAGCGGGCCCAATGATCCGCAAGGCAGACATGAAAGCGTCGACCTGGATCAAGGCATATGAGGATTGGAACGTGGACACGGGGCTCGCCTGCGGTCTGTCGGGCGTGGCGCAGATCGGCAAGGGCATGTGGGCGATGCCGGATTTGATGGCGGCCATGCTGGAGCAGAAAATCGGCCATCCGAAGGCCGGAGCGAACACGGCCTGGGTGCCCTCGCCCACCGCCGCGACGCTGCACGCGACGCATTACCATGCCGTCGATGTGAAGGCCGTGCAGGCCGGTCTGAAAGGCAAGACGCGCGCAAGGCTCGACGACATCCTGTCCATCCCGGTCGCGCCGCGCCCGAACTGGACGCCGGAGGACAAGCGCGCCGAACTCCGGAACAATGCGCAAGGCATTCTCGGCTATGTCGTACGCTGGATCGACCAGGGGGTCGGCTGTTCCAAGGTGCCCGACATCAACGACATCGGCCTGATGGAAGACCGCGCGACGCTGCGCATCTCGTCCCAGCACATGGCGAACTGGCTGCGCCACGGCGTTGTCAGCCGGGATGAGGTGATGGAGGTGATGCGCGAGATGGCCGCCGTGGTTGACAGCCAGAACGCGGGCGACCCGGCCTACACGCCGATGGCCGCAGACTTCGATGGGTCCGTCGCGTTTCAGGCGGCTTGCGAACTGGTGTTCGAGGGCGTCAGCCAGCCGAACGGCTACACCGAGCCGGTGCTGCACCGCCGAAGGCTGGAACTGAAGGCGAAGCGGGCGGCATAGCTGGCGCGGGTTTGCTGCAGGCTTGGCCTCGGGCGGGATCGGCACCTTCTCCACGATCAACGCCCAGGCTGGGGAGACGGTGCATTGCGCCACTTGCAATACGCGGCAAGGCGCGGCATCGCCTGCGGATGCTGATCCTCGCGCTCGATACCGCCTCCTCGCTTTGCTCTGTCTGCCTGCATGATGCGGAAACGGGCCGAACGCTGCACGCAATCAGCGAGGATCTCGGCACAGGCCACGCTGTCCGGCTGATGCCGATGGTCGTGGACGTGCTCTCCGCATCCAATGCCACGCTGCGCGATGTCGGCCTGGTCGCCTGTTCGATCGGACCCGGCTCATTCACCGGCGTGCGCGTCGGGGTGGCGGCGGCGCGGGGGCTGGCACAGGCGACCGGCCTTCCCGGCATCGGCGTCACCACGCTTGCCGCGCTCGCCACGGATGCATTGCCGCTCGCCGATGGCAAGCCCGTGCGGGTGATGATCGATGCGCGGCGTGATGCAGCCCATGTGCAGGACTTTTCGGCTAACGGAGCGCCGCTGTCGATGCCTGAACTGCTGCCTCTTGGCGATGCCGCACGAACGGCCGACGGATTTGCCCTTGCGGGTTCGGGTGCCGCACTGGTTTCGCAAGACGCGCTGCTGCCTTCCGCTTCCACCGGCACCATCGAAGCATTTGCACGTCTGGCCGCAGCGAAACTTGCCATCGCACGGCCACAGTCACACGGTTCTAATCGCGCGGGTGTTCTTGGTGAGGGTTCGTTAACCATGCGGCCGCTCTACTTGCGTGGTGCGGATGCAAAGCCGCAAGAGGGCTTTGCCTTGGCGCGCAGATAGGCCGCTTGCGGCGAACGCGCGGAGGGCGTGTGCGATGGGTCTGATGGATTTCGGCGCGGTGGATCTTGGCTTGAGAGATTTCGGATTGATGGATTTCCTGCGCGGCCGGACTGAAATGTCAGTCCAGCCGCTCCAGCCCGATGATTTGCGCGCCGCAGCCGACATTCACGCCGAAAGCTTCGCGCGCGGCTGGACCGATGGCGAGATCGAGCGGCTGCTGGCACGGCCGGGCACATTCGGGCTTGTCGTGCGGCCGGTCGGCAGGAAGGGGCTCGCCGGCTTCATCCTCTACACGCTTGCCGCCGGTGAAGCCGAAATCCTGACAGTCGCAACGGCAGCCGCATGGCGAAGGCATGGCGCGGGTGCGGCGCTGGTGAAAGCGGCGCTGCTGCACATGAACGCCGAACGGGCGGAAGCCATGTTCCTTGAAGTCGAGGAGGAGAACGCGCCCGCTGTCTCCCTCTATCGCAAGCTCGGGTTTCGCGAAGTCGGTCACCGCAAGGACTATTACGGCGCGATGGCGGCGAGCCGCACAGGTGGAAAAAGCGCAGGCGCACTTGTCATGCGGCGCGATCTCGCCTGAATGGCAGGATGCCCGCCGCATTTCGCATCGCCATCATTGTTCTTGCCGCCTTTGCCGTCACGCTGGCATTGCTGCCGCTGCATGTTGGCGGGCTGGCCCTACGCCACAGGCTGCGCGGGCTGATTCCGGTCTGGTGGCACCGGTCAATCTGCCGCCTCATGCGCCTGCGTGTCACGGTTTCGGGCGAGATGGCGGCCGGGCGTCCGCTGCTGCTTGTCGCCAACCATGTCTCGTGGAAAGACATCACCGTGCTCGGATCCGTTGCGCCATTGGCGTTCATCGCCAAAGGCGAAGTGCGCGACTGGCCGCTGTTCGGCTGGCTGGCGCGGCTGCAGCGCACCGTGTTCATCGACCGCAATGACCGCCGGAAGGCGGGGGCGCAAGCCCATGAGATTGCGACGCGGCTGGCGCATGAAGGTGATGTGATGGTGCTGTTTGCGGAGGGCACGACCGGGGACGGCACGCGGCTCTTGCCGTTCAAGTCCAGTCTTGTCGGCGCTGCCGAAAAGGCGGTGGCAGGCGAAGGCGGCGGCGTCATCCAGCCGGTCGCGATCCTGTATGCGCGCTCCGGCGGCATGCCTGCCGGTTATGCGCGGCGGCTGGCTGCAGCATGGATCGGCGACACAGAACTGATCCCGCATCTGCGCCAGATGCTTACCGCGCCGCCAATGGATGCCGAAGTGATGTTCGGGCCGCCGGTCACCGTCGGTCCCGGCTTTGACCGCAAGGCGGTGACACGCCAACTGGAAGCGACTATAGCGCGGATGCTCTTCAACCGCCTTGGCGGGCGCGCGTTTGACGCCGAAGGCCCGAACCCTGCCGCTGCCGGATGACCCATGAGAGACCCTGAAACCAACGCCTTGGATGGCGACCCGCAGCAAAAGGTCTTCATCAAGACCTATGGCTGCCAGATGAATGTCTATGACAGCGAGCGCATGCAGGATGCGCTGACGGCGTCGGGCTATGCCACGACCGACGATGCGAGCGCGGCTGATCTCTACCTCATCAATACCTGCCACATCCGCGAGAAGGCGACCGAAAAGGTCTATTCCGAAATCGGCAAACTGAAGAAAATGCGCAATGCCAAGCGCGAGGCGGGCGGCGACATGACGATCGCGATCGCCGGATGCGTGGCGCAGGCCGAAGGCGAGGAGATGATCCGCCGGGCGCCCGCCGTCGATCTGGTGATCGGCCCGCAGGCCTATCACAATCTGCCGCGCCTGCTCGAAAAGGCGAAGGGTGGCGCGCGCATCGTCGAGACCGGTTTCGGGCTGGATGACAAATTCGCCAATCTGCCAGCGCCACAGGAAAAACGTGTGAAGGCTGGCGGTGTATCCGCTTTCCTGACCGTGCAGGAAGGCTGCGACAAGTTCTGCACCTTCTGTGTGGTGCCATACACGCGCGGCGCGGAAGTGTCGCGCAGCGTGGCGCAGATTGTGGCGGAAGCCGAAAAGCTGGCTGCCAATGGCGTGCGCGAACTGACGCTGCTTGGCCAGAACGTCAATGCCTGGCACGGCGCGGGCGAAGGCGGGCGGGAATGGGGTCTGGGCGAATTGCTGTTCCGGCTGGCTGACGTGCCGGGGCTCAAACGCCTGCGCTACACGACTAGCCACCCCGCCGACATGGATGACGCGTTGATTGCGGCCCACCGCGAACTGCCGATGCTGATGCCGTATCTGCACCTGCCCGTCCAATCGGGTTCAGACCGCATCCTGAAAGCGATGAACCGCCGCCACACCGGCGCAGACTATTGCCGCCTGATCGACCGCATCCGCATGGCGAGGCCCGACATCGCGCTGTCCGGCGATTTCATTGTCGGTTTTCCGGGTGAGACGGACGCCGATTTCGAGGACACGATGAGGATCGTGGCCGATGTCGGCTACGTCGCGGCCTATTCGTTCAAATATTCGCCGCGTCCGGGAACGCCCGCCTCCGAGATGGACCTGATGGTGGATGACGCCGTCGCGCAGGCGCGGCTTGAGCGCTTGCAGGCGCTTCTCGCAAGCCAGCAGCAGGTGTTCCACAACAGCCTCGTCGGACGCGATGTCGAGGTGCTGGTCGAGAAGCCGGGGCGAGAAGCGGGCCAGCGCATCGGGCGATCCCCCTGGCTCATCCCGGTTGTGCTGCCCGAAAATTCCGGTCACATTGGCGATGTGGTTTCTGTGCGAATCGTCGGCTCCGGCCGCAACACGCTGCAAGCTGAAGGGGCAAACGCCCGCAGCCGCGCCGCGTGAGATGACTTGGGAGTGTGCAAGGTGAACATCGCTTGATCGCCGCAAGGTCCGCCTTTCATCATCGGGTCGCCGATCCTTTGCGCGACCGGGGCAGAAATGGCTTTTGTACCGGGGATCAGGAATGATGGCAGCAGGCAAGGTCGCAGCCGTGGCGACCGGAAACTCCGACACTGCGCAAATCGTGCTCACTTTCGAATCGAACCGTTTTGCCAGTGCGGCGTTCGGACAGTTTGACCAGAACCTCGCCCGCATCGAACAGGCGCTCGGCCTCGACATCCGGTCGAAGGGCAATCAGGTTGCCGTGCGCGGACCGCAGGTGCAGGCAGCGCAGGCGCGCATGGTTCTCGATTCGCTCTATCAAATGGCATCGCGCGGGCTGGAGATTTCCATCGCAGATGTTGATGGTGCGATCCGTATGGCGCAGGCCCATGACGACCAGTTGAACCTTCCCTCGATTGAAAGCCGCAGCAAAGTGTCGGGAGCCCAGGTTTCCACCCGCAAAAAGACGGTCATCGCCCGCACCAAGACACAGGATGCCTATATCCGCGCGCTGGAGAAATCGGAGCTGGTGTTCGGCGTCGGCCCGGCGGGCACCGGCAAGACTTATCTTGCGGTCGCCTACGCCGCGCAACTGCTGGAGCGCGGGCTTGTCGAGCGAATCATCCTGTCACGTCCGGCAGTGGAGGCAGGCGAACGCCTCGGCTTCCTGCCCGGTGACATGAAGGAGAAGGTCGATCCCTATCTGCGGCCGCTTTATGACGCGCTTTATGACATGATGCCCGCTGACAAGGTGGAACGCGCGCTGACGGCCGGCGTTATCGAGATCGCGCCGCTGGCCTTCATGCGCGGCCGCACGCTCGCGCATTCCGCCATCATTCTCGACGAGGCACAGAACACGACTTCGATGCAGATGAAGATGTTCCTGACGCGCTTGGGCGAGTCCGGCCGCATGATCATCACCGGCGATCCGAGCCAGGTCGATCTGCCCGGCAACATGCCTTCTGGTCTGGTGGAGGCGTTGAAAATCCTCGATGGGGTCGAGGGGATTTCGGTCGTGCGGTTCACGGGCGAGGACGTGGTGCGCCATCCACTCGTCCAAAAGATCGTCACCGCCTATGACAAGGCGGACGCCGAGAAGACGCGCAAACCCGCAGCACCATGATCCAGGTCGACCTTGCCATCGAGGCGGAGGGCTGGCCGCCGGAGGCCGACATTCTGGCTCTTGCGGCAACGGCCTTCGCGCATGCCTGCGACGAGGCAGATATCGAACCGTCTTTCGTCGTCAGCCTGCTTCTGACAAATGATGCCGCCGTGCGTGACCTCAACCGCGAATGGCGCGGGCAGGACAAGCCGACCAATGTGCTGTCCTTCCCCGGCTCCGACATGCCCGGCCCGGATGGCGTGGTGTTCCTTGGCGACATCGCGCTCGCCCGCGAAACGATCGCGCGAGAAGCGGCCGGTGATGGAAAAACCTTCACCGATCACCTTACGCATCTGATGGTGCACGGCCTGCTGCATCTGGCCGGATACGACCATGAGGATGATGCGGAGGCCGAAGAGATGGAGGCGCTTGAAACCCGCATCCTGGCGCGACTTGCCATTGCCGACCCCTATGCCGTAGAGCACGGGTGAGCGCCCATTCCGGGCCCGCCTGGAGTTCATGCCCGACACCGCCGAGACGGACACTTCCGCCGAACCTGTTCCCAAGGGTCAAGCGCTGGTTGTCGCCCCTTCGCCGCAGCGCCCGCAGACGCGCAGCCTGCTTGACCGTGTGCTGGAATTTTTCCGGGGAAAGCCGTCCGACATCCGCGTCGAACTGACAGACGCCCTGTCGGAGGAAACGCCTGCGCAGCCTGGCGGGTTGTCGCCCGCCGAGCGCGCGATGCTCAACAACATTTTGCGGCTCAACGAGGTTCGAGTTTCGGACGTGATGGTGCCGCGCGGCGAGATCGAATCGGTCGAGATGTCGCAGACATTGGGTGAGTTGCTGGACGCCTTCGAGCGCTCCGGCCATTCGCGCATGCCGGTCTATCACGAGACGATGGATGACCCGCGCGGGATGATCCATATCCGCGACGTGCTGACCCATGTCACCCGCGCCTCGCGCAAGAAAACCCGCGCCAAGGCACCGGCCGAGACGGCGGGAATCGATCTGAAACTCGTCGATCTCACGCAGACCATCGCGCAAACCAAGCTATGGCGGCCTGTATTGTTTGTTCCCGCTTCGATGCCCGCCGCCGACCTGATGGCGCAAATGCAGGCCAAGCGGATCCAGATGGCGCTGGTCATCGACGAATATGGCGGCACCGACGGACTTGTCTCGCTCGAAGACATTGTCGAGATGATTGTCGGCGATATCGAGGACGAGCATGATGACGACGAGCCGCTGATCGAAAAGCGCCCGGATGGCTCCTTCATCATGGATGCGCGCGCCTTCATCGATGATGTGACGGAGGTCATTGGCGACGGGTTCAGCATCGGCGAGCATGCCGAGGATGTGGACACGATCGGCGGTGTCGCCGTGTCTGCGCTCGGCCGCCTGCCGTTGAAAGGCGAGATCATTGCCGTGGTGCCGGGCTTCGAGATCGAGGTGCTGGATGCCGACACGCGCCGCGTCAAACGATTGCGCATCCGGACTGTGCGGGCGGCCGAGCCACGCCGAAGGGTGAAGGGCGCCAAGGGCGATCAGCCTTCGGACAGCGCCGGGACGCCCGCCCCGCGCAACGAGGCGGCCTGACGCGTTAGCGTCGCTGGAGCTTCGACATGGCACGCGCCGAAACGCGCTGCTAGTCAGAGCGAGACATGATTCGCCGGAGCGGATCGGCATGCGGCCAGGCGGGAGTTCGGCGCCGAATGGAGAAACTCGCGGGGACCATCACATTGCTTACCGGCTGGCGGCGCGCACTCGTTGCGTTCCTTGCCGGTGCCGTCCTTGCACTGGCGCTCGCGCCAGTCGATGTGTTCGCAGCCGGCTTCCTCGCGTTCCCGGTCCTTGTCTGGCTGCTGGATGGCGCGGTGCCCTCGCCCTCGGCAGGTTTCCTGTCGGCGCGCCTGCCCGC
The DNA here is from genome assembly GCA_025458045.1 of Rhizobiaceae bacterium. GTDB lineage: Bacteria > Pseudomonadota > Alphaproteobacteria > Rhizobiales > Rhizobiaceae > JALOTE01. The sequence continues at coordinate 1,726 of JALOTE010000092.1, read as the reverse complement.
CTTCCGCACCGGTTGGATGTTCGGATTCGGCTATTTTCTGGCCGGATTCTGGTGGATCGGCGCAGCCATCCTTGTTGATGCCGCCAATTTCGCCTGGGCCCTGCCGCTCGCGGTTCTGGGCCTGCCGGCCGTGTTGGCGGTGTTTTTCGGGCTGGCCTGCGGGCTGGCGCATTTTGGCTGGCACGATGGCCCGGCGCGCATCTTCGCGCTTGCGGCGGCGTTCACCGGGGTCGAAATGGTGCGGGCCGTGGTGCTCACCGGCTTTCCGTGGAATGCTCTTGGCTACACGCTCGCCAACAATCCGGTTTTCTTGCAGACAGCGGCGCTGATCGGTGTTGACGGCATGGCGGCGACGGCCGTGCTCGCCTTCGCCGCACCCGCCTTGCTGACAGGGCGGCATGGACGCAGCCTTGGGTTGGCGCTGCCCGTTCTGGTCATCGGAGCGATGGCCGCGTGGGGGTTGGCGCGGCCGTCGGTGCAGCCGCTCGCCACCGATGCTCAGACATTGACCGTGCGTCTGGTTCAGCCGTCCATCGATCAATCGCAGAAATGGGATGATGCGGCCAAGGACGCCATTTTTGCGACGCTGATGCGCCTGACGGCCGACGCGGCACCGATGGCGGGGCCTGCCGGGGATGCGGCGCCGTCCCGACCGGATGTGGTCATCTGGCCCGAGACCGCCTTGCCCTTCCTGCTTGAAGAGCGCCCGCAGGCGCTCGCGATGATCGGCGAGGCGCTGGAGGACGGACAGACATTGCTCACCGGCGCCGTGCGCGTCGAAGGCGGGACGGGAACCGAAGTCCGCTTTTACAACGCGCTGCTTGCCATTGATGACGAAGGCGCGGTTACGGGCGCGGCCGACAAGCTGCATCTCGTGCCGTTTGGCGAGTATCTGCCGCTGCGCGAGTGGCTGGAACCGTTGGGCCTGCGCGAAATCGCCGTCACGCCGGGCGTGTTCTCGGCCGGCGTCAACGCCACGCCCATCACTCTGGCGGGCGGCACAATGATCATGCCGTTGATCTGCTATGAGGCGATCTTTCCTGCGGCGGTGCGCCAAGCCGCACAAAAGGCCGATCTTCTTGTGAATGTCACGAATGACGCGTGGTATGGCGCGACGCCCGGCCCCTACCAGCATTTCCGGCAGGCACAATTGCGTGCCGTCGAAAACGGCCTGCCTTTGCTGCGTGTCGGCAACAACGGCCTGTCGGCGGTTGTCGATCCTTATGGCCGTGTTGCCGGAGGTTTGGCGCTGAACGCGGTCGCCCATTCCGATGTTCAAGTCCGGTTGCAGCGCATCACGACGCCCTATTCGCAATTCGGACAGTGGATGCCGCTAGGGCTCGTTGTGTTAACAATGCTTTTACATTCTGTCTTGGCGTGGATCACACATCGTGCAATGCGCCGATATTGAAACCCGGATTGAGCGCTTGACCGAAGACAAGGCCCCCAACCCCATCGATGTGCATGTGGGCGCGCGTGTCAAACTGCGCCGCACCATGCTGTCACTCAGCCAGGAAAAGCTGGGCGAGGCCTTGGGTGTCAGCTTTCAACAGGTCCAGAAATACGAAAAGGGCGCAAACCGCATCGGCGCCAGCCGGTTGGAGGCGATCGCGCGCTTCCTCGACGTTCCCGTGTCCTATTTCTTCAAGGATGCGCCAGGCCTTGAGCATGCGCCTGCGCGCGGCCCGGGCTTTGCCGAAGACCAGGATGCGCTTGAACTGGTGCG
>JALOTE010000012.1 GCA_025458045.1 Rhizobiaceae bacterium | reverse complement strand
CCGGCGGATCTCCCGTGACGCTCTCCTTTGCCGCTCGCGCGCTGCATGCCATCCTGCCGGAGAAACGGCTGTGAAGGCGCTCGTGACAGGTGCGAGTGCGGGCCTTGGCGCGGCTATTGCCGATGGGTTGGTCCTGCGCGGGGCGCAGGTTCTCAATCTGGATCGGATGTCTTCCACGCTCCACGCAACCCTGCTCTGCGACCTGTCTGACCGTGTCGCCCTTGATGCCGCCTTGCCGGAGATCGTCCGGCGCGGCCCGCATCACTGGCTTGTGCTGAATGCGGGCGCGAGCGCCACCGGCCCGTTCGAGGCACTGCCTGTCGAGGCCATGATGCGCCTTGTCCGGCTGAACGCCGAAGCGCCGATGGTTATCGCAACGCGGATGCTCGCCGAGGGCGCAGTCGGGCAGGGCGGACACATCGTTTTGGTGTCGTCCCTGTCGCATTTCACCGGCTATCCGGGTGCGGCCGCCTATGCCGCAACCAAGGACGCGCTGGCCATTTTCGCCCGTTCGATCCGCCCGGCGGCCAAGGCGCGGGGCGTGAGCGTGACCGTCGCATTTCCCGGCCCGTTGCGCACAGATCACGCCGCCCGCCACGCGCCTGCCGGGGCTGACGCGTCACGCCGCATGGACCCATCCGTCGCTGCCCGCCTCATTCTGGACGACGCTGAAAAAGGCCGCGCCCGCTCGGTTCCCGGCGCGGCCAACCGGCTTGCAGCACTGGCGGGAACACTCGTGCCAACCCTGATGACGGCGCTGATGCGACGGCTGATCTATGAGAAGCTGGACCGGACACAGACATAGGGTTGCGCTTTCCCGCTTTATTCGCCCGGCATCCATTGCTATGAGCGCGGCCATGATGTCAGCGCGCCTCATATCCATCCGAATTACGGGCGCGGCGGGCCGCGCCTGACCGTGCGCCCCGTCGCTGCAAGCCTTGGCGCATTGTCGCGCGGCTTGGCCAATCTCCGTCACAACCTATGTCCCCGCGCGCTTTTCGCGCCAGCCTGAGCCACCGCCATGACCGACGAAACCGCCGCCGCAACCATCGATTATTCCAAGACGCTCTATCTGCCGCAGACCGAGTTTCCGATGCGGGCGGGCCTGCCGCAAAAGGAGCCGGAAATCCTCAAGCGCTGGCAGGAGATGGACCTCTATGCCCGCCTGCGCGAGAACGCCAATGGCCGCAAAAAATATGTCCTGCATGACGGCCCGCCCTATGCCAACGGCAACCTCCACATCGGCCATGCGCTGAACAAGGTGCTCAAGGACGTGATCACGCGCTCGTTCCAGATGCGCGGTTTTGACAGCAACTACGTCCCCGGCTGGGACTGCCATGGCCTGCCGATCGAATGGAAGATCGAGGAGCAATATCGCGCCAAGGGCAAGAACAAGGACGAGGTCGCCATCAACGAATTCCGGCGCGAATGCCGCGACTTCGCAACCCACTGGGTCGGCGTGCAGTCGACTGAGTTCCAGCGCCTCGGCGTGACCGGGGATTTCAAGAACCCCTATCTGACGATGGCCTATGACGCTGAAAGCGTGATCGCCGGCGAATTGATGAAGTTTGCCAAATCCGGCCAGCTTTACCGCGGCTCCAAACCGATCATGTGGTCGGTGGTGGAACAGACGGCCTTGGCGGAAGCCGAGATCGAGTATGAGACGGTTGAGAGTGATACCGTCTGGGTGAAGTTTCCGGTGAATGAACTGAAGACCGCTGCGTCATTTGTCGAACCGAATCGTTCAACGCCCGAACGGCCTGAGTGGCTGCGAAGAGCAAAAGAACTTGAAGGTTCATTTGTCGTCATCTGGACAACAACCCCGTGGACCATCCCCGGCAACCGCGCGATCTCGTTTTCATCCCGCATTTCGTACGGGCTTTACGAAGTCACCGCCGCCGAAAACGACTTCGGGCCCCAACCTGGTGAGAAACTGATCTTCGCCGACAAGCTGGCGGAAGAGGCGTTCGCCAAGGCGAAATTGCAATTCAGACGCTTGCGTCAGGTTCAGTCTGATGAACTGGCGTCAATCACCTGCGCACACCCGCTCGCAGGTTGGGCACCAACCTCCCCCCTTGAGGGGGAGGATGTCGGCGCAAGCCGACAGGAGGGGGGGGCTGGCGCAAATCCTTCGTCCTTCGAGGCTTCGCTTCGCTCCGCACCTCAGGATGAAGGATTTTTGGCTCCGTCCCCAAAGGGCGAGATTGGCACCCAACCCAATTATGGCTTCCTCGTCCCGCTCCTCGATGGCGATCACGTCACCGATGATGCGGGCACAGGCTTCGTCCACACAGCGCCCGGCCATGGCCGCGACGACTTCGAGATCTGGATGGCGAATGCTCGCGACCTTGAAGATCGCGGTATTTCTTCGCGGATCCCGTTCACAGTCGATGATCAGGGCTTCTACACCGATGACGCCCCGGGCTTCGGCCCCGCGACCGGCGATCCGGCCCGTGTGATGAACCACAAGGGCGAGAAGGGTGATGCCAACAAGCGCGTCATCGAAGCGCTGATCGCGACTGGCAAACTGTTCGCGCGCGGGCGGCTGAAACACGAATATCCGCATTCCTGGCGGTCGAAAAAGCCGATCATCTTCCGCAACACGCCGCAATGGTTTGTCCACATGGACAAGGTGATTGCCGGGTTGGGTTTTCCTTCTTCCACCTCCCCCCTTGAGGGGGAGGATGTCGGCGCAAGCCGACAGGAGGGGGGCGGTTCGCGCCAAGCCCCCCCCTCTGTCACCTCCGGTGACATCTCCCCCTCAAGGGGGGAGATCGGCGACAGCGGAACCCTTCGCAAAACGGCCCTGCGCGCCATCGACGACACCCGCTTTGTGCCCGCATCCGGCCAGAACCGGCTGCGCGCCATGATCGAGCAGCGGCCCGACTGGGTGCTCTCCCGCCAACGGGCATGGGGCGTGCCCATCACCGTTTTCCGCAACACGGAAACGGGGCAGGTCATCCCGGGGCCGGAGTTCGGGCAATCCGATGCGCTCATCGCCCGCATCATGGCCGCCTTTGCCGCCGAGGGCGCTGATGCCTGGTATGCCGAAGGCGCGAAGGAACGCTTCCTTGATGGCTTCGTCAACGACATGGAGAAGTGGGAAAAGGTCAATGACATCCTCGATGTCTGGTTCGACTCCGGCTCCACCCATGCCTTCTGCCTTGAGAAACGGCCCGATCTCAAATGGCCGGCCGATCTCTATCTCGAAGGCTCCGACCAGCATCGCGGCTGGTTCCATTCCTCGCTGCTTGAGTCAGCCGGAACGCGCGGCCGCGCACCCTATGACGCCGTGCTGACGCATGGTTTCGTCATGGCCGAGGACGGCACGAAGATGTCGAAGTCGAAGGGCAATGTCGTCACCCCGCAGGATGTGATCAAGGAGTCTGGTGCCGACATCCTGCGCCTCTGGGTCATGACGTCCGACTATGAGGAGGACCTTCGTCTGGGCAAGACGATCTTGCAAACCAATATCGACAGCTACCGCAAGATCCGCAACACCATCCGCTGGATGCTCGGGACGCTCGCCCATGATGAAAGCGAAGAGATTCCGCTTGCGGACATGCCGGAACTGGAGCGGCTGATGCTGCACCGGCTGGCCGAACTCGCGCCCTTGGTCGATGACGCCTACAACGCTTTTGATTTCAAACGCATCACCAAGGCGCTGATGGATTTCATGGTGGTGGATTTGTCGGCCTTCTATTTCGACATCCGCAAGGACGCGCTCTATTGCGATGCTCCGTCGAGCCTGAGGCGGCGCGCCAGCCTGCATGTCATCCGCGAAATCTTCGAGCGGCTGGTGACATGGCTCGCCCCGATGCTGCCTTTCACCATGGAGGAAGCGTGGCTGTCGCGGTATCCGGAAAGACTGTCCGTGCATCTGGAGCAGTTCCGCGCGACACCACCCGAATGGCGCGACGATGCTTTGGCCAGACGCTGGGGCTTCATCCGCCATGTGCGCGGCGCGGTGACGGCGGCATTGGAGGTGGAGCGCGCCGCAAAGCGCATCGGTTCCTCGCTCGAAGCGGCACCCGAAGTCTGGGTCAAGGGCGAGCCTTGGCAGATCGACGCGCTGAAGTCTGTCGATCTTGCTGAAATCTGCATCACCTCGGGCTTGGTCTTGCATGAAGGCGAAGCGCCCGACGGCGTGTTCCGTGATGCGGCGGTTGCTCAGGCGGGTGTGCGGTTCGCGCGCGCGACGGGTGCCAAATGCGAACGCTCATGGCGCTACACCCATGATGTCGGCGCGGATCCGTCCTGGCCCGGCGTTTCGGCGCGCGACGCGGCGGCGCTGACCGAGTTGAAGGCGCTCGGCCGGATTTGATGCCTTCGGGCGTTCGACCATCCACCGTGCTTCGAGGTTCGCCCGGACGATCCGGGCTCTCGCCTCAGCATGAAGGCTGATGACCGCCTGATGCAATGACCGATGCTCCTTCATGCCAAGGAGTGAGCCTGCGCTTGCGCGGGCGAGCCTCGAAGCGCGAAGGAGAAGACGGTAGTGTCTCAGTTTGAAATCCGTCCTTCGAGGCTTTTTCCCTTCATGCTGAGGTGCCCGCTTCAGCGGGCCTCGAAGCACGGGGGAAAAAGCACCTCAGGATGAAGGAGATTTCCAACTGAGACACTATCCAGAAGGCGAGGTAGTGGCGCTGCCGCCTCTGCCATGATATGGACGAAATGCCGTGCTTCACCGCCCCGGCGCATGAACTCGTGTTGCGTATCGGATCCTGACGCATGATTTTTGGACATTCCGCCGCCCGCTTGGCCCGTTCTTCCGGCAAAGCCGTCGCCTTGTGCGCGCCTGCCGCCCTGCTGGCGGGCTGTTTGTCTGCGCCCACCTACGGGACGGGCACACGCGCCGACATGCAACTGGTGCAGGACATTTCCAACCTCATGTCCGTCTCGTCCAACACCAACAAGGCCGAGATCGAATACAAACCGCGCGCCGAGATCGTGGCACCCGCCTCGACCGATGTCCTGCCCGCGCCGCAGCCCAAGGTGACCGAAGCTGCGCAATGGCCGGAAAGCCCGGAGCAGCGTCGCGCCCGCATCCGCGCCGAGGCAACCGCCAACCAGGACAACCAGTTCTATCAGTCGCCTGTCGTCGCGACCGGCATGGGCGAGGTCAATGATGGCCGCCCGCTGACACCGGAAGAGCAGCGCCAGCGCTTCAAGGCGGCGATGCAGGTGCAGGCGGGCGCGTACCAGGGCCGCCGCTTCCTGTCCGATCCGCCATCGGATTTGAAGGTCGCCGCTGCGACAGCGCCGACCGACGATCTGGGTGAGCCGGAATCCAAGAAGGAAGCCCGCCGCAAGAAGCTGCTGCGCAAGAATCAGGGCTTCAGCCTGCGCAATCTCTGGCCCTGGTGAGCCTGCCGGACAGCGTTCAATCCTGCCGTAGACGTCCGAAAAACTCTGTCAGCAGCGCCGCCGCCTCGTCCGCCCCGAAGCCCGGATAGATGTCAGGCGCATGCAGGCAGGTGGGTTGTGAAAAAAAGCGGGGGCCGTGTTCAACGGCACCGCCCTTGGCGTCGGACGCCCCATAGTAAAGCCGCTTGAGCCGCGCATGGGAAATCCCGCCCGCGCACATGGCGCAGGGCTCCAGTGTCACATGCAATTCGCAATCGCCGAGGCGCGGCGAACCAAGGAGTCGCGCCGCTGCACGGATCGCCAAGATTTCCGCATGGGCTGTCGGGTCATTGAGGGTCCGCGTGCGGTTGCCCGCCCGCGCGATGATCGTGCCGTTTTGCACGATGACGGCACCCACCGGCACCTCGCCCAGGGTTGCGGCAATGCGCGCCTCGTCAAGTGCGGCGTCCATGAAGACCGAATGCAACAGGCCGGACCTCGCTTCGGCCGCTCCATCTTGTTTTTCCACTACCGCGCCACCTTGCGCTCTGATAGGCACCCGCACCGTGTTGCATAAAGGCTTCATTCATGGACGGCAAAGGCAAAGCGCCGCGCTTGGCGCAGGCGTCATCGGAGGATGCGGGTGAGCGCGTCGCCAAACGGCTGGCGCGGGCCGGCATCGCCTCGCGCCGTGACGTCGAGGCGATGATCGCCGAGGGGCGCATCGCGCTCAATGGCCGGGTGCTGCTGACGCCTGCGGTGAATGTCCGTGAAACCGACGAATTGACCGTCGATGGCGTGCCCGTCGGCGCACCCGACCGCACACGCCTGTGGTTGTTCCACAAGCCGCGCGGCACGGTCACGTCGAACCGCGACCCGGAAGGTCGCCAGACGATTTTCGATGTGCTGCCGCCGGACTTGCCGCGCGTCATCACAGTCGGCCGCCTCGACATCAACACCGAGGGCCTGCTCATCCTCACCAATGACGGCGGCCTCGCCCGCGTGCTGGAACTGCCGCAAACCGGCTGGCTGCGCCGCTACCGCGTGCGCGTGCATGGCGAGCCGGACGCCGCGGCGTTGGCGGCCTTGAAGGATGGCATCGTGGTCGATGGCGTCATCTACGGGCCCATCGAGGCCGAGGTTGAGCGTGTGCAGGGTGCGAATGCCTGGCTCACCATCGGCCTGCGTGAAGGCAAGAACCGCGAGGTCAAGAATGTGCTTGGCGCGCTCGGCCTGGAGGTGACGCGGCTCATCCGTGTCTCGTTCGGGCCGTTCACCCTGGGCGACCTCGAAGAAGGCGCGGTGCGCGAAATCCGCGGGCGGGTGCTGCGCGATCAACTGGGCGAAAAGCTGATCGCCAAATCCGGTGCCGATTTCGACACGCCGGCAGGTGTGGCGACGGCCGCACAGGCGGCGCAAGCCGAAGGCGGGACCGTAACCGTCATTCCGCCGCGGGCGAAGCGACTGAAGCCGGTTGACGCCGACCGCAAGCCGTTCAAGCGCGGCGACGCCGCGTCGAAGACGCGCGGCGACGATGCCCGCGAAGGCCGTGACGCGCCCCGCAAGCCCTACATGCCGCGCAACCGCGGCGTGCATGTCTGGATGGACAAGGGCGCGCGCCCCATGGGCCCGAATGAAACCGAAGAAGCCGCCGCCCGCGCCGAGCGCAGCGCAAAGCGCGCCGAAAAGGAGGCGCGCGCCGAGGCCCGCCGTGCCGAACGCGGCGAGCCTGCGCCGGAACGCGGGCCGCGCCCGTTTGGCGAGCGCAAATCGTTCGGGGAGCGCAAACCTTCGGCCGATGGGAAGGCTTTCGGCGAAAAGAAGCCATTTGGGGAAAGAAAGCCGCGCTCCGCCGGTTTCAAGTCGCATGGCGGCCCGGGCGGCGATGGGGCGCGCCCGGCCCGCTCGGCCGGGTTCAAGTCGCATGACGGAGCCGAAACTCCGCGCAAACCGTTCGACCCGGACGGCAAGCCGCGTCGTGAAGGCGACGCTGGCGGCCAGCCACACAGAGACAAGCCATTCCGCAAAGGCCCGCCGCGCGCCCGGGCGGAAGGCGAAGGCAGCGAAGCTGCCCGCGAGCGCAAACCGTTCGATCCGAGCCGGAAGCCGAGGGCGCCGTTCGACCCGAACAAGCCGCGAAAGCCCTTTGACCCGAACAAACCGCGCAAGCCCTTCGATCCGGACCGCAAGCCGCGCGCCGAGGGTGCTGAACCGCGCGAGCGCAAACCCTTCGACCTTGACCGCAAGCCGCGCGCGCCGTTCGATCCGGACAAGCCGCGCAAACCGTTTGACCCCGACCGCAAACCGGGTGGAAAACCAGGCGGCAAACCGTTTGGTGGAAGGCCTTCCGGCGGCAAACCCTCTGGCGGCAAACCCTCTGGCGGCAATCCCTCTGGCGGCAAACCCTCTGGCGGCAAACCCTTCGGCGGAAAGCCGCGCGGCGGCGGTAGCGGCAGGTCAAGATGAGCCATGCGCATCGTCGCCGGTGATCTGCGCGGGCGCGCTTTGCTGACACCGTCCACACCGGCAATCCGCCCCACCGGCGACCGCACGCGCGAGGCGCTGTTCAACATCCTTGAAAGCCGCTGGCAGGCCTGCGCGGGCGCGCGCGTGCTTGACCTTTTTGCCGGCACCGGCGCGCTCGGGATTGAAGCGCTGTCACGCGGCGCGGCGCATTGCTGTTTCGTCGAGGAGGGCGTCGAAGGGCGCGGCCTCATCCGCGGCAATATCGAGGCGTTCGGGCTGACAGGCCGGACACGGCTTTTGCGCCGTGACGCGACCGACATGGGCCCAGTCGGCAATCTCGCACCCTTCACCCTTGTGTTTGCCGATCCGCCCTATGGCAGGGGGCTGGGCGAGAAGGCGTTTTCCAGCACCGCGTCAGGCGGATGGATCGCGCCCGGGGCGATCTGCGTGCTGGAGGAGGCGGCGTCGGCCGCCTTTCAGTGCCCGCCCTGCTTCGCACTGGAGGACGAGCGTCGTTACGGTGACACGGTCCTGCGGTTTCTTCTGCGCACTTGACGTTTTTGCGGCACAAGCGCACCTGAGTTGCCATGATCCGCGCCCTGAAGACCAAGATCCCCGCACGCAAGAAAGCGGAACCCGCCACAGCGCTTGAGTCGGCGGCCGTCCAATCGCAGCCGGTTGTGCAACCGCGTTCGGGACCGTCGGTGGCTGTCGCGCTGGGCGGCGGCGGCGCGCGCGGCATAGCGCACATCCACGCGCTGTCGGCGCTGGATGAATTGGGCATCCGCCCCGTCGCGGTCTCCGGCACATCCATCGGCGCGCTGATCGGCGCAGGCTATGCCGCAGGCATGAGCGGGGCCGATCTCGCAGCCTATTTCCGCAAGACGCTCGGCAACCGCGCCGAGGTCATGGCGCGGCTGATCCGCATGCGGCCGCGCGCCTTTTTCGGCTCGTTCAAGGAAGGACTGCGCCCCGGCCGCATCGACCTTGAGGCCGTGCTCGATGTGTTCCTGCCCGAAGGGCTCCCAGCCACTTTCGAAGCGTTGAACCTGCCCTTGATGACGGTCGCGACTGATTACTACGGCCAGCGCGCCACGGTTTCACGTTCAGGCGCGTTGAAGCCCGCCATTGCCGGTTCCGCCGCCATTCCAGCGCTGTTCCACCCCGTCTTCCATCACGGGCGCATTTTGGTCGATGGCGGCATCACCAATCCGGTTCCGTTTGATCTGGTGGAAGGGCTGGCCGACATCACGCTCGCCATTGACGTTGTCGGCGGCCCGAGCGGCCCGCCTGACCGCATGCCTTCCACCATCGACACGCTGTTTGGCGCGAGCCAATTGATGATGCAGGCGATCATCGCCGAAAAGCTGAAGGCGCACAAACCCGATATCTTCTTGCGCCCCGATGTCGATGCCTGGCGCGTGATGGATTTCCTCAAGGTGCGCGAGATTTTGGAGAAGACCGCGCCCTTCAAGGACGAGGTCAAGCGCGCGGTCGATCAGGCGTTCACACGCAAGATCAAGAGTTAAATCGCGCCCTTGCCGGATGTGAAGGGTGACTGCGCGGTTGGCGGCGCGGGCGGCATCACGTCGCCGCTCTTCGGGCCGTCGCGTTCCAGCCTCGCGATGATGCGGAAGCAGACAACCATCGAGGCGACCCCAAAGACCACCGCGCCGAGGCCCCAGCCGGCGAGCACGCCTTCTGCACCAAACCACCGGCCGCCCGCCCAAACGAACGGGAATGTGCCAAGCGTCGCGCGTCCCCAGTTGAACAGTGTGGACCAGAAAGCGTGGCCGAGATTGTTGAAGGCGGCGTTGGCGACAAACAATGCGCCATTGAACAGGAAGCTTCCGGCCACCAGCAGGCAGAAGAACACGATCAGGTTCAGCGTCTCGCCCGTTGCCCCAAACAGTTCGGCGATCTCCACACGGAACAAGGCGAGCAGCGCCCAGGCGGCGACCGAATAAAGAAGCGTGAAAATCAGCGCGTCGCGCATCGTCTGCTGCAGCCGGTGGTAAAGCCCGGCGCCGTAATTCTGCCCGAGGATCGGCCCGACCGCGCCCGAAAGAGAGAAGATCGCGCCGAACGCGACCGGCACGAGGCGGCCGATGATCGCCCACGCGGCCACCGCATCATCACCATAGCGGGCGATTTCGATGGTCACATAGGCGTTGCCGACAGGTGTGGCGAGCTGCGTCATGATGGCGGGCACGCCGATCGCAAAGAAAGGCCGCGCCGTCTGCATCATGGTCCGCCAAGTGCCGACGTTGACGAGCCGGTGCACGATGATTGCGCCATGCAGCCCGACAAGCAGGATCACCACGCGGGAGATGACGGTTGCGATTGCCGCACCCGTCAGTTCAAGGTCGAGCGCGAAAATCAGGATGGGATCGACAATCGCCGCGACAATCGCACCGGCAAGCGTGATGAACATGGCGCGGCGCGCATCGCCCACGCCACGCAGGATGCCCGCCGCCCCCATACCCGCCGCGATCAGCGGCGATGACGGCAGCACGATCTGCATGTAGCTGACCGCGAGCTCCAATGTGCGCCCGCGTGCGCCGAGCGCGAACAGCAACTCTTCCAGGAACGGGAACGCCGCAGCGGAAAGTGCCGCGAGGATGGCGACACTGAAGACGAGGCTTGCCCCGCCCGCGCGCGCCGCAGCCTCGCGATCCCCTCGACCCAATGCGCGTGACACCAGCGCGCCTGTGGCTATTGTCAGCCCGATGGCAACCGACAACGTGAAGAACAGCAGGGTTCCGGCAAAGCCGATGGCGGCCGACAACTCCTCCTTGCCGAGTAGCGAGATGTAATAGAGGTTCAGCACATCGACGAGAAACACGGCGATGAGACCGACCGATCCTGTGGCCGTCATCACCACGACGTGGCGCATGGTGGAGCCTGTGGTGAACTTGCCCCCAGGCCGTGCAGACGCGTTCATGGCCGGGGCTCCGGCGCTGACGCATCCTCGTGCATGGCAGCGTCCGTATTGATTTGGCGTCCCTGCCGCGCGACTGCCAGCAGCGGTTCCGGCGTCACCGGCTTTGTGTGCAGTTTCTCGCGGCCGGAATACTGGTCGCCTGCCACCTGCAATTCCAGCCGCTCCTCGTCACGGCGGCGCACATCATCGATGACGGCCTGTGCGAGCGCGTCGTCATGGCCGAGCGCTGTCAACGTGTGCCGCCCGAAGCGCAACGCCGATTCGAGCGTTTCGCGCAGTTCATAGCCAACGCCCCGCTTGCGCAGCGAAATTGCATGGTTGCGATCATAGGAGCGCACGAACAGCCGCACATCGGGATACTCGCTCTGGATCAGGTCGACGATCTTGTCGGTCGCCTCCCGGCTGTGGGTGCAGACGGCGACCAGCTTCGCCCGCTCAATGCCGGCGGCCACAAGCACGTCCTTGCGGCGGCCGTCGCCGAAAAAGATCCGGAACCCGAATTTCGCCGCCTGCCGGATGCGTTCCGCCGAAGTGTCGATGATGGTCGCCTGATGGCCGGAGGTGAGCAGCACCTGCGAGATGATCTGGCCGAATCGCGAAAAGCCGATCAGCAGCACGTCGGAGCCTGCCCCATCGAAATCCTCCTCCATGCTGTCGCGCTCCTCATGGGCTGGCATGAAGCGGGAGAGGCCCATGGCAAGCGGCGTTGTGGCCATAGACAATGTGACGACCGCGATCAGCACGGACGCCATCTCGGCGGAAAACAACCCGCCTGCCGCGGCAACCGTGAACAGCACGAAGCCGAACTCGCCGCCCTGCGGCAACAGCAGCGCCAGCCGCACACCATCCGCATGGCTGGAACCGAACCCGCGGGACACCCCGTAGATCAGCACGCCTTTCACGAGCATCAAGGCCGGAACGGCGGCGAGCACGAGAGGCCACCATGCGGCAATCACCGCCAGATCCAGCGACAGGCCGACCGCCATGAAGAACAGGCCGAGCAGGATGCCGCGGAACGGCTCGATATCGGCCTCCAGTTCGTGGCGGTAGGAGGATTCCGCCAGCATCACGCCAGCGATGAACGCGCCCATCGCCATCGACAGGCCTGCCAGTTGCAGGAGATAGCCCGCACCCAGCACGACCAGCAGCGCGGCGGCGATCATCGCCTCCTTCGCGCCCGTATTGGCGATGATGCGGAACAGGGGCGTCAGCAAGTGCCGTCCGGCAAGGATCAGCGCGCCAACCGCTGCAACCGCCACCGCAGCCTGCGCGGCGGGGTGCAGGCCGGATTGAGCCGGCCCGGGCGACAGCACCGCGACAAGCGCCAGGAGCGGCACGATTGCCAGATCCTGGAACAGCAGGATCGCAAAGCCGCGCCGTCCGTGTGGCGTGTTCACTTCCTGCCGGCTTTCCAGCAATTGCATCGCAAACGCTGTCGAAGACAGGGACAGGCCGAAGCCGATCACCAGCGCCGCCCGCCAGTCCATGCCGCCAGCCAGCGCGACACCTGAAAGCGCCGCGCCGCTCAGCACCACCTGCGCCAAACCAAGTCCGAAAATGTCGGTGCGCAAGGCCCACAACCGCGCGGGCTTCAGTTCGAGCCCGATGATGAACAGCAACAGCGCCACGCCCAATTCCGCCACGTGGAGGATGGCCGCCCCATCCGCAATCAGGTTCAACACCGGGCCGATCAGCACACCGGCGGCAATGTAGCCGAGTACCGTGCCGAGGCCGATGCGCATGAAGATCGGCGCGGCGACGACAGCCGCCCCCAGCATGACGATGGCTTGCGCGATCAGGCCCGGTCCGGCGTCCACCGCCATGATGATTCCTATCCTGTTGGGCAGCCCTGCCATTGCGCGGGGCGGGGGAGCGCCATAGATCGGGTGCAGGTTTGCGGCGCTTCGGCGGCAAACACAACCCCGTTGCAGGCGCATGGCGCATCGCTTGCCGGAAGCGACGGGCGGGAACTCCGACAAGAGGTATCGACGATGCTGAATGAAACGCCGACCGCTTCAGACGCCCGGCTCCTCAATGCAGCCGAACGCCTTGTCCAGCAGGCCCTCAAAGCCGGTGCGACGGCGGCCGATGCCGTGGCCGGCCGCTCGGCTTCGGTCGGCGTCAGCGTCCGCAATGGCAAGGTGGAGGCAAGCGACAATTCGGAAAGCGACGGTTTTTCGCTGCGCGTCTTTGTCGGCCAGCGCGTCGCCTCGATTTCCGCCAATGCGACAGCTGACGCGGTTGCTCTGGCAGAACGCGCGGTCGCCATGGCCAAAGCCTCGCCCGAGGATGCCTCGCAGGGCCTTGCCGACCCGGAGGATCTGGCGCGCGACATCCTCGATCTCGATCTCTATGACCCGACCGAGCCTGGCGCGGACCGGTTGCGGGAAATGGCGCTGGAGGCGGAGGCGGCTGCTCTGGCGGTCAAAGGCATCACCAACTCCAGCGGCGCGTCGGCGGGCGCGGGCTCATCGGGCATGGTGCTTGTCACCTCAGGCGGATTTTCCGGCACCTATCGCCGCTCCGGTTTCTCGGTCTCGGCCAGCGTCATCGCAGGCGAGGGCACCGGCATGGAGCGCGATTACGATTACTCCTCAAAGCTGCATTTTTCCGATCTCGAAGACGCTGCCATCGTCGGCCGCCGCGCCGGCGAACGCGCCGTGCGCCGCCTGAGCCCGGCCAAGGCGCAGACCGGGACGGCGACCATCGTGTTTGATCCGCGTGTCGCGCGTTCGCTGGCGGGCCATTTGGCCGGCGCGATCAACGGCATCGCGGTGGCCCGCAAATCCACCTTCCTGCGTGACAAACTGGGCCAACGCATTCTGCCTGCCGGTTTCCGCGTCACGGACAATCCGCTGGTGCCCCGGCGCGGCGGGTCGCGCCCCTTCGATGGCGAGGGCGTGCGCGGGCAGCCGCTCGACATCGTGGTTGACGGCGTGCTGCAAACCTGGCTGCTCTCCTCGTCTGCGGCGCGTGAACTGGGGCTGAAAACCAATGGCCGCGGAGCGCGCGGCGGCAGCGGTGTCGGGCCGACATCGACCAATTTCGCATTCGAGCCTGGAACGCTTGCTCCGGCGGAGTTGATTGCGGGGATCGGCTCCGGCATCTATGTGACGGAAGTGTTCGGGCAGGGCGTCAACATGATCACCGGGCAATACAGCCGCGGGGCCTCCGGCTTCCTGATCGAAAACGGCGAAATCGCCGGCCCCGTCAGCGAGTTCACCATCGCATCCGATCTCAACCACATGTTTGCGCATCTGGTGGTGGCCAATGACCTTGACCGGAATTACTCGACCGCAGCGCCAACCATCGCCATCGAAGGCATGACCATTGCGGGAGCCGCGCAGAATTGACACGTCCGCTCCACACGCCCGCCGAAGATCTGGCCCTGATCGCAGGCATTGTGGCGGAGGCGGCGGCGCTGTCACTCACCTTCTTCCGCCGCAAGCCCGGCATTTCATGGAAGGGCGATTCGTCGCCGGTGACGGAGGCCGACCTCGCAATTGACGCTTTGCTTCACGACCGGCTTTTGGCCGCGCGTCCGGATTATGGATGGCTTTCGGAGGAACGGGCGGAGGATGGCTCGCGCCTGACCGCGATGCGCAGCTTCGTCGTCGATCCGATCGACGGCACCCGGGCCTTCATCGCCGAGACGGACGAATGGTGCATTTCCGTCGGGCTTGTCGAATCTGGCGTGCCCATCGCCGGGGTGTTGCATTGCCCGTCGAACGGCCAGGTCTATGCAGCGGCGCGCGGCGGCGGCGCTTCGGTTTCCGGCAATCCGGTCGCCGTCCCCCCTGGGGCAAGCGGAAGACCAAGAATTGCCGCTTCGCCCGCCATCGCGCGGCGGCTGGCGGCGGTCTTCCCGGCCTTTGAGCGTATGCCACCCGCCCTGTCGCTGGCGCTGCGTCTCGCCCATGTCGCAACCGGAACGTTGGACGCGACTTTGGTGCGCCCGCGCGCGGCGCTCTGGGACGTTGCAGCCGCCGATATCATCCTGCGGGAAGCTGGCGGCGCATTGTGCGACTTTTCTGGCCATGCGGTTGATTATGCGGCGCAAAGCCCGTTGCTTGACGCGATGCTGGCCGCGCGGCAGCCCTTGCATGCCCGCCTGTTGGCGGTTGTTCCGGCGATGCCGATCAGCTAAGCAGCGCCAACCTTCACGACAGACAGGTGCTCCCGATGCCTGACAGGCAGTTGCTTCATCTTGTGTTCGGCGGCGAGTTGAAATCGCTGGATTCCACCGAGTTCCGCGACCTCTCCGCACTCGATATCGTTGGCATCTTCCCGGACTATGCTTCGGCCCGTGATGCGTGGAAATCCAAGGCGCAAGGCTCCGTCGACAATGCGCATATGCGCTATTACGTCGTCCACATGCACAAATTGCTTGAGCCCGGCTCCGGCGACGGCCATTGACCCGTTGGCACGCGGCGGCCTGACGATGGAGGGGCACCCCTCTTCAAGCACTGCCGGGCGCGGGAAGCGCGGGCCGGTCGCTACGGTCTTGCGCAATCTTGGCCGCGCGGTGATCCGCAATCCGATGGCCGTCGGCCTTGCAGCCACCCTCGTGGCCGCCGCGCACCGCCTCGTCGCGCGCACCAATCCGCTGGTTGCCGGTTCGGATGATCTAAGCGCCGTCGTAGCGGCCAACCAGCCGGTGATCCTCGCGCTTTGGCATGGCCAGCATTTGATGACGCATGTGTTGTGGCCGCGGGGCCTGCCGCTGGCCGCGTTGGTATCGCGCAGCGCCGATGCCGAGATCAACGCCCGCATCATCGAGCGGTTTGGGGTGGAAACCATCCGCGGGTCGGGCGGGCGCGATGACCGCCAGCAATTGCGCCGCGGTGGCGCCAAGGCGCTGATCCAGTTGACGCGGGCGCTTGCCTCCGGCCGGTCCATCGTGATGATCGCCGACATTTCGCACAGCAAGGAACGGGTCGCGGGCGAAGGCGTCGTGACCTTGGCGCGGCTTTCAGGTCGGCCCATCCTTCCCGTCGCCTACACCACGTCGCGCCGTTTCATCGTGAAACGCAGTTGGGACAAGTCGGTCATCAACCTTCCCTTCGGCAAGGGCGCCTTCGCCCACGGCCCGCTCATCCATGTCGGGACCGGGTCGGACATGGAAGCCGCCCGCGCTGAGGTGACGGCCGCGCTGGATGAGGCGACGCGGCGCGCCGCCGGGCTTCTCGGCCGCGAACCGGATGCCGGCCGATGAGCGCGCGCTGGGCCAGAACCTCGCTTGCCGCCTACCGCATGCTGGGTGCCGGCCTTTACCCGTTCATGGGCGCGGTCATTCGCATGCGCGCGCGCAAGGGCAAGGAGGACCGTGCCCGCCGCCGCGAGCGCTATGGGGTCGCCAGCATCGAGCGCCCCGCCGGGCCCCTGATCTGGGCGCATGCCGTCAGCGTCGGCGAGACGGCGGCGATCGCGCCGCTTCTTGAAAGTCTGGCAGGTGACGGGCTGAACATCGTGCTGACGACAGGCACCGTCACATCCGCCAAACTCGCCGCGGACCGGCTGGGGCAGGTGCTGATCCATCAATATGTGCCGATGGATCTGAAACCGGCGGTGTCCCGCTTCCTCACCCATTGGAAACCGGACCTGGCGCTGATCGCTGAATCGGAAATCTGGCCGATGACGATCCTCGAATTGGGGGCGCGGCGCATTCCGCAGGTGCTGGTCAATGGCCGTTTGTCGGACCGTTCGTTTGAAAGCTGGTCGCGCCGCCTGAGTCTGGCGGAGGCGCTTCTGGAAAACCTCAGCCATGTCGTGGCGCAGTCGGAACTGGACGCCGCCCGTTTCGAGGCGCTGGGCGCGCGGCCCGTCAGCGTTTCCGGCAATCTGAAAGCCGATTCGCCGCCGCCGCCGGACAAGCCGGAAGAAAGGCGCATCCTGACATCGGCTCTGGGCCAACGTCCTGTATGGGCGGCGATATCCACCCACAATGGCGAAGAGATCATCGCGGCCAATGTGCATATGGCGCTGCGCACCCGCATGCCCGGCCTGGTCACCTTCATCGTGCCGCGCCACCCGGACCGCGCCGCCGACATCATCGACATGTTGTCCGGCAAGGGGCTGGTGGCGGCGCAACGCTCGCTCGGCCAACCCATCACGCCGGACACCGACATCTATCTGTGCGACACGATCGGTGACATGGGGCTGATCCTGCGGCTGGTCGAGGTCGCCTTTGTCGGCAACTCCATGACCGGGGCGGGCGGCCAGAACCCGCTGGAACCGGCCATGCTGGGCGCTGCCGTCCTGTCCGGCCGCAACGTGCAGAACTTCCGCGACAGCTACAAGGCGCTGGTCGAAAATGGCGGTGCGCGCATCGTCGATGATCCGCGCGCGCTTGCCCGCGCCGTCGCGACGCTTCTGACCGATGCCGACAAACGCCAGAACATGATCAGCGCCGCCGAAGGGACAGTCGTCGCACTTCAGGGCAGCCTTGAGCGCACGCGCGCCATTCTGGAACCCTATGTCCGACCGCTGATCCTGAAGGCCAATCTGGAAGCGGCGGGCAAGGCCCGCACGCGCGGCTGACGCGCATGTTCGGCTCGGCCCCTGCGTTCTGGCACCAAAAGGCCGGCTGGAAGGCGCTGGCGCTCGCACCGTTTGCTGCGCTTTATGGCAAAGTGGCGCTGGAGCGGCTCAACCGTGTTTCGCCGCGCCCGCCGGTCCCGGTTGTGTGCGTGGGCAACTACACGCTCGGCGGTTCTGGCAAGACGCCTGTTGCCATCGCACTTGCGCAGATCGCGCGGGCGGAGGGCTTCAAGCCGGGCTTCCTGTCTCGTGGTCACGGCGGCTCCAACCGCACGGTGCGGCTGATCGATGCTGATGTTGAGACCGCCGCATCCGCCGGTGACGAACCACTGCTGCTTGCCGAGTATGCGCCCGTTGCGGCGGGCGCAGACCGGCTGGCGGCCGCGGCCCTGCTCGTTCAGGCCGGCTGCGATTTCGCCATCATGGATGATGGTTTCCAAAGCCGAAGGCTGGAGCCGTCATTCAGCCTGCTTGTCATTGATGCCCGATACGGCCTCGGCAACGGCAAGGTTTTCCCGGCAGGCCCGTTGCGCGCGCCTCTTTCAGGGCAGCTTCTCAAGACCGATGCGCTGGCGGTCGTGGGCGAAGGGCAGGGCGCCGATGGCGTCATCCGGCTGGCGGCGCGGGCGGCAAAGCCTGTCATTCCCGTGGTCTTGAAGCCGCAGGGCGCGCGCAGGTGGAAGGGCGTTCAGGCCTATGCGTTTTCCGGCATCGGCCATCCGGAGAAGTTCTTCCGCACCGTTGAAGGCATCGGCGCAAAGCTTGTCGGCCGCCGCCCCTTCCCGGACCATCACCCGTTCACGGAAGCAGACGCGTTGACGATCCTGGCCGAGGCGCGCGCGCTGGATGCGCAGATCGTCACCACCGAGAAGGATGCGATCCGGCTGGCCGGGGCCGAGGGCGCGCGCGGGCGGCTTGCCGCCCAACTGCAAATCCTGCCCGTGCGCGCCGAAACCACGCTCGATCAGGCATTCGAGCGGATCATCCGCGAGGCGGCGAGCCGCCATGCCGCTTCCCGGTGAGGAGCATAACCCCTCGTCATCCTCAGGCGAAGTCCCGAGGACCCGGCTCCATCGGGTCGACCTTCAAGGCCGGGTCAGCGGCAAGACTGAGTCCTGACCCTAAACACCGCGCTGACGCGCTTCGCGCTCGCGCGCGGCGGATGCGTAGATGTCGGCATAGGGTTCCTGCCGGTCCACGCTCCAATATTTCAATTCATCAAGCGGGATCTGGCGTCCCGTGACGGCGCAAATCACGTGGCTGCCGGGCACCAGCACCTCAAACTCCGCGTCCAGATAGCGCAGGCGCGCCGGGCCGCGGCTTTCCAGCCTGTTCATCGCCATCTCTCTCCCGCGGACCGTGCCGCGACTGTCACACTACCGCCGCTCGAACAACCTTTCAATGTCCGCCAAGGACAGCTCGACAAAGGTCGGGCGGCCATGATTGCAGGTGCCGGACCCGGGCGTCGCCTCCATCTGCCGCAGCAGCGCGTCCATTTCCTCCATCCGCAGCACGCGGCCCGACCGCACCGAGCCATGGCAGGCGATCCGGGCCGCCAGATCATCAAGCCGTCGGCGCAACCCATCCGCCGTGTCGCGCTCCGAAATCTCGTCGGCGAGATCATGGATCAACGCTTTCGCATTGACCTCGCCCAACATGGCGGGCGTGCCGGTCACGGCGATCGCGCCTTCGCCGAAGCCTTCGAGGTGGAGGCCGAAACGGGCGAGCAGGTCGCCATGGCGCAACAGGCGCGCCGCATCGCCCATGGGCAGCGTCACGATTTCGGGGATCAGCAGCATTTGTGATGGCGCGCCATTGGTGTCGAGCCCGCGCTTCAACGCCTCGAAAACCAGTCGCTCATGCGCCGCATGCTGGTCGACGAGGATCAGGCTGTCGGCTGTTTGCGCCACGATGTAATTGCGGTGGACCTGCGCCTTGGCCATGCCGAGGCGGTGGCCGGTTTGCAGCTTCCCATCTTCCTCCGGCCTGATTTCTGCCCGCACGGATGGAACAACGCCCGCCCTGCCGCGCGCGTCAAGCCCGCCCGCAATGGTCGGCGCGTCGGGTTCCTCCAACGCCTCAAGCGGTGTCCACAATGCCGCCGGATTGCGCGTTCGCGCCGCTTGCTGGAACACGCCGCGCTGCGCTTTCGCCACGGGTGAATCGTGCACGTTGGCAGGTGCGGCGGTGTGCGCAGCCGCCTGCCGCACCAATGCGCCGAAGCGGCCCGCCGCCTGCCTGTCCGCCGTCAGGCTTTGCGCGTCCAGCGCGCGGCGGATGCCGCCGATGATCAGCGCGCGGATGTTGCCTGCATCGCGGAAACGCACTTCGGCCTTTGCGGGATGCACATTGACGTCCACCAGCGTCGGGTCGATCTCGATGAAAAGGACGGCGCTGGCATGGCGTCCGCGCGGCAGACGGTCGGCATAGGCTGCGCTGAGTGCCGCGAGAATTTGCCGGTCACGCACGGCGCGGCCGTTGACATAGGCAAACTGCATGCGGGCGTTCGCCCGGTTCTGCTGCGGCGGCGAGACATGGCCGTAAAGATGCACGCCTTCGCGCTCGGCCTCGATATCGACGGCTGAAGCGGCGAATTCCTCGCCCATCACGGCGCGCACGCGTTTCAACAGCGCGCCGTCGCCACTTGAGGCGGGAAAGCTCACGCTCGTCGCGTCCGTGGCCAGCGAAAACGCCACTTCAGGCAAGGCCAGCGCCATGCGCCGCACGACGTCGCCTGCAGCCCCGGCCTCCGCCTGTGCCCCGCGCAGGAATTTCAGCCGCGCAGGCACATTGAAAAACAGGTCGCGCACTTCCACGATGGTGCCCGGATTGAGCGCGGCTGGCTGCACCGGCGCGACACGCCCGCCATCGACACGGATGGCGTGGCCGTTTTCCGCCTGCCTTTGCCGCGAGGCGATCGACAGCCGTGCCACCGCGCCGATGGATGGCAGCGCCTCGCCGCGAAATCCGAGATGCTGGATGTCATCGATCGCGCCGGGCAGCTTCGACGTGCAATGCCGCGCGACAGCCAAAGGCAGTTCGGCTTCGGCCATGCCGCCGCCATCATCCATCACCCGGATCAGTTGCAGTCCGCCCCCCTGCACCGCGACATCGATGCGGCGCGCCCCGGCATCGACCGCGTTCTCGACCAGTTCCTTGATGACGCTGGCCGGCCGCTCCACCACCTCGCCCGCGGCGATCTGGTTGATGACCGAATCAGGAAGCTGGCGGATCGGCGCGGCGGACATGCCGCTGGATATAGGGGATGCGGAGGGCTGGCAGAAGATGCGGGCTGATGATCCGCCCCGCCCTACGGCCGTGCGCCGCGCATCACCGCGGCCTGATAAAGGTTGGCCGACCGCGCGCCCGAGCGGCAATAGGCGAGGATCGGGCGCGGCAATTCCTCCAGCGCGTCGATGGTGCCTTGCAGGTTTTCCGGCGTGATCCCCGTCATGGCCGAAACCGGAATGAAGCGGAACTCAAGGCCCGCGGCTGCGGCGGCGGCAAGAATGTCATCCGATGACGTCTGCTCCGCCGATTCCCCTTCCGGCCGGTTGCAAATGATGGATTTGTAGCCGGACTTCGCCAACGCCGCGACATCGCTTGCGTCGATCTGGCCCGAAACCGCCACATCGGCGGCAATCTGTTTGATGTCCACGTCCCGTTGTCCCCACTCAAACACAAAAGCACACCGATGATTAGGGCCTTGGTGCGCCGTTTGCCAGATGGCCTTGCGGCGGATATGCCAGCGCCATGAGAACGCCATTCACCCGCGAACGACAGATCGTGCTCTATGCGGGCCTGCTCAGTTCGCTGTCGGCCTTCTCCATCGACATCACGCTGCCCGCCATCCCGCAAATGGCCGATGACCTCGCGGCACCGGTCGCGACCGTCCAATTGACGATCTCGCTCTACATCCTTGGGCTTGGCCTCGGGCAATTCGTGTGGGGCGTCCTCTCCGACCGTTTTGGCCGCATGCCCGCGATTGCAGCCGGGCTCGTCATCTATCTCACTGGCGCGCTTGCCGCGTTCGCCGCCCCGAATGGGGAAGCGTTGATTGCCGCGCGGTTGCTGCAGGGCTTTGGCGGTGCGGCGGCGACGGTGTCGGCGCGGGCCATGATCCGCGACGTTTCGACAGGCAACGCGCTCGCCTCGAACATGGCGTTGGCGACCGCGGTCTTCGCCATCGGGCCGATTGTCGCGCCGTTTCTGGGCGTCGGGCTTATCGCGTTTTTTGGCTGGCGTGCGCTGTTTATGGGTTTGGGCGCGCTCGCCGCACTTTTACTGGCGGCGCTGGTGTTCGTCGGCGAGACAAGCACCTCCAGGACCGAAATTTCGCGCGCCGGAATCGGCGCCTCAGTTCGCGCGATCATGGTGCATCCGCAATCGCGCTTCTTTCTGCTCTATGGTCCCGTCGCCATGGCGACGATGATCTTCATCCTCTCCATGCTGCCTGCTGTCTATGCCAGTGCCTATGGCGTGACAGGCTTTGCCTTTGCCGCGCTCTTTGCCCTGCACGGACTTGGCATAGTTGCCGGGCAGTTGATGAATCGGCGGTTGATCGGAACCGTCGGCCCTGCGGGCTCCATGTTGCGCGGCGCGATCGTGCTGTGCGTCGCTTCCGGCCTGATGCTGGCTGTCAGCCTTGCGGGGTTCGATACTGCGGTGGTGATCAGCGCGCTGCTCATCCTGTTTGCCACCAGTTACCTCGTAGTGATGGCCAATGCGTCGAGCCTGCTGCTTGACCCGCATGGGCGCATTGCCGGCTTTGCCGCCGCCCTGTCGATGGGCGTTGCGCAACTGGGCGCAGGCGCGCTTGTCTCGGCGCTGGTGCATGTCCTGCCGGTCACGCCTCTGGCGTTTTCGGCAACCTTGTTTGCCTTGTGCGCTGCCGCGCTCCTGCCGCCTGTCATCTGGTCAAGGCGGCAAACAAATGTTCACAGCGGCACGCAAATCCGCTAGCGCGAGAAACCGACACTGGAGTGCGCGTTCCGGTTGCCTGGGCGTTCTTCGAGGCTTTTTCCCTTCTTGCTGAGGTGCGAGCACGTGCGAGCCTCGAAGCGCGAAGGAGAAAGCACCTCAGGATCAAGGGATCTGCGCTGCTTTAGGCAGAACAATTGGGGAGGACCTGAGATGATCCTGTGCTGCGGCGAGGCGTTGATCGACATGATTCCGCGCCAGACAACCGACGGCCTGACGGGCTATGTGCCGTTCGCCGGCGGCGCGGTCTTCAACACGGCGATCGCGCTCGGCCGGCTTGGCGCGCCGACCGGTTTCTTAACCGGCCTCTCCAGCGACCTGTTCGGCGACGTGCTGCGCGAGACGCTGGCGGCCAGCGGCGTCGATGCCAAATTCTGTGCCACGTCCCGGCGGCCGACCACCATGGCCTTCGTCAAGCTCGTCGATGGCAACGCGCACTACACCTTTTACGATGAAGGCACGGCGGGGCGCATGCTGTCCGATGCTGATCTGCCTGTGCTTCATCCGTCGGTTGCGGCGCTGCATTTCGGCGCGATCAGCCTGATTTTCGAGCCGTGCGGATCGGCCTATGAGGCGCTTCTGCTGCGCGAGGCGGACAGTCGGCTGATCTCGCTTGACCCGAACATCCGCGCTGGTTTCATCGCGGATGCGGAGGCCCATCGCGCCCGCATGGCCCGCCTCATCGCCAAGGCCGACATCGTCAAGGTGTCGGATGAGGACCTGGCGTGGCTGGCCGATGGCGGCAACGGGGAGGCGCTGATCGCGTCCTGGCTTTCCGGCGCGACGCGCGTCGTCACCGTCACCAAGGGCGGCGACGGCGTCACGGCTCATACCGCGCGCGGCACTGTGTCCGTTCCGGCACGCCGCGTCACTGTCGCCGACACGATTGGCGCTGGTGACACGTTCAACGCCGGTTTCCTCGATGCGCTGCGGCTGCAAGGCAATCTGTCCAAGGTGGCCGTCGCCGCGCTGTCGGACGCGGACCTTTCAAGCGCACTGGAACGCGGCGCGGCAGCAGCGGCAGTCACCGTGTCACGGGCCGGGGCCAATCCGCCTTGGGCCCATGAGATGCCGGTTTGAGCGCTCCCGCGGAGCGGACTGTGAGCCAGCGGCGCACCGGCCTGTCAAACCAGCGGTCGAGCGCAAGGCATGTGACCACAAGGAGCGCGATGAAGGCGAAGCCCGTCCACGGCGCATAGGCCGCGCCGTCGCTTCCCGCAAAATGGAACAGGGCATTGAAGGCCCGCGCCAGCGGCATGTGCAGCACATAGATCGCGTATGACGCGGCACCCAGTTGCACAAGCAGGGTGCGGCTGAGACCCGTCGGCGCAAGGCACGCACCCGCAAGGATCAGCGCTGGATAGACCAGCAGGACCACGGCCAGTTCATAGGATGCGCGCCATCCCGCGGCGACAGGCGCAAGCATCGTCAGCACCAGTGTGGCAGCAAGCAGCCAAGCGGCGGCCGTCGCCAGCGGGCCTGACAGTGCGATGCGGGCAAAATGCAAACGCCACGCGCGGTGCAGCAGCACACCGAGGAAGAACCCGAAGACGACGCGCGGGATGCCGCCCGTGGCGGAACTCCAGTCAAAGCCGACATCGAGTGAACCGGCGCGTGAGGCAATGAATGCCAGCCAGACAAAGGCGGCCGCGATGATGCCAATCAGGATGCGGGGCCTCATCAGCAGGATTGCGGCCGCAAACAGCAGATTGACCGCCATCTCGAACGCCAGCGACCATGATGGCTCATTGAGCGGAAACAGCCAGCCTGGATGAACCGACCACGCCGGAGGGACCGGCAGCAGAAACACGCCTGCGACAAAGGATGCGGCAAGCAAGGCCGGGTTTGTCGCTTCGGCTGTGTGCAAAAGGTCGACCGCGGCGTGCATCAGGGCCGCTGCAACCAGCGCCAGCAGATAGAGCGGCGCCAGCCGGATCAGGCGCGCGCCAAGGAAGCCGCGAAAGCCCATGTGGCTCGCCGTTCCGGGCGGGGCGGTCAACCTGTCGAGATAGGCATGCGCCAGCACGAATCCGCTGAGGATGAAAAACAGGTCAACGGCGAGATAGCCGGCAGGCATGGGCCCGCCGGTGAGGAAATCCGTCTTGTGGCGCTCCACGACGGCGATGGCGGCGACACCGCGCAAACCGTCGAGAACATCGAATGTCCGCCGCTGCATGGACCGGTCCCGGGCATGGCGCGCCGGATGCGCGCCTTGTGCGACCAGTAACAGAGCGGGAGCGTGTCGTGTGAAAAGCCTCGCCAAATGGAAAACGGGCGGATTAACCGCCCGTCAACCATGTCGCCCGTTTTGAGCCTGCATCAGAAGACCAGGCGGGCGCGGCTGTCGCCGATGGTGCGGCTGATCCGCTCGAAGGCGGAGATGAGACCTGCTTCGTTGTCGGCCCTCACAAACTGGTTGTCATTGTCGGCACAGCGCTTCAGCAGTGTTTCCGTTGCCGAGGTCACCGCGAAGCCGATCGTGAAGACCGAAATCCCTTGCGTGCGCATCTGGTTGCAGATGGCGATCAGGTTCTGGTCGGCTTGCGTCCGGCTCACACCAAGGATCTCATCCTGAGCGCCATCGGTCATGATCAGGGCGAATTTGTTGGCACGGTTGGGGGATTCAGCCGCCGAGCCGGCGGGCAGATAATTGCCCCATGATGGGTCGAGAAGACGGGCGGCCCATGCGGCGCCGGTATAGAGATTGGTGCCCCAGTATGACGTGCCGCGGGAATTCTGCCAGTCACGGCGCCATGCGGGCGGGTTCGAATAGGCGGCAGCCATGGCGCGCAATTGCGCGAAGTCCTGCGTCAGCGCGAAAGTCTGTTCGGGCATGCATTGCGCCGCATAGTTCGGCGCGATCTGGAACGAGCGCGAGGACGGGGAGGTGATGGACGTGTCGAGCGTGCGCCCTTGCGATGCAAAGCATGTGCGCCCGGCGGCGGTCGCAGCCGCCTTCTCGCTCGCCAGTGACAGCCAGTCGGCAGCGTAGAGGGGCAACGTGACATTCTGCGCGAAGGGGATGGCCGCGATGCGCAGCCGGTCACGCGCGGCCGCCGACGCGTTGATCGCGGAGTCGAAAACGGACAAGGCCGACCCGAGCGCCCGCATCCGGGTCGTTGTCATCGAGCCGGAAAGGTCGAGCACCAGCGCCACTTCCGTGCCCTGGCGGCCCAGCACGGCGGACGCATCCACCTCGAAACGCACGGTGCCGAGATTGATGCTGTTGCCGAAGCTCATGCGGGCGTCCGCTGTGATCTCGACGATCGCTTTGTAGTCGGGTGTGTTCTCGAAGGTTATCGTGATGTTGTCCGAGACGAGGCCTGCGCGCAGGTCGTTCATCAGCGCGTCATAAAGCGACATGCCGTCGAGCCGGCCCTGCGCCTCGGATGTCGGCAGGCCGCGCACGGCGGCGAGCGCCACCGCGTCGGCGACATTCTGCAATTCGGTTCTGTATTTCGAGGCCTGCGCGAAATCGAGGGCGAAGCCGACGGCCAGCACCAGCGGAAAGGCGAGAATGGAGAACATGATCGCGGCATGGCCCCCGCGGGACTGGCCGAAACGTTTGGTCAATGTGAACCAGGAACGGGTTTGACGACGCATCATGCAACTCCACTGCCTTTGCGGGCATCGAATCCATTTCGATCACACATCACTAGCAGACATGTGTTGAGGCCCGGTTGATGCCTTGGCGCGCAGTTTGAGCGATGTCGTGAGGGAGTTGTTAAGGCTTGAGAGGCCGCTTGCCCGTTCAGCGCTCGGTTGGGCGGGCCAGCACAACCGCATCCATTTCGGCCGCCGCCGCGCGCCGCAGCGCTGCAAGAACGGGGCCGGGCGTGCCAAGCGCCGTGATCAGCGGCAGGCCGGGACGTTCCGCCGTCCAGCCGGCGATGCGCACCCGGGCCGCCGTCGGCTCGTGGTCACGTGCCAGCGCGAATGACACGCAATCAATGGCGGCAAGGTCGGCGCGCCCTACGGCGACCGCGACAATGGAGGCGCGGTGACTGCCGGTTTCGAGATGGCGGGCGGGCATGGCGCGGCCGGCCGCTTCGCAATCCCGCAACAAGCCATGCCAGCCTGACATGGAGTCGAAGCCGTTCAGGGCAAAGCGCGCATCTGCCGTCCAATCCGGCAGCGTGGCCCCGGGATCGCGGGGCACAGGCACATCGCCCGCCCCGCGCATGATGATGGCGCTGCGGTAATGCCCCGGCTTTTCGCATCCGGGCGCCGGGTAGGAGGGCGTGGCAACGTATCTGACCTTGCCCGCGAGCGCAGTTTCAAGCGGAAAGGTGCAGGTTTGGCCGAACAATAGATCGGAGGACAGCCACGCGGACACCAGGTCGCCGGGGCTTGTCAGCGCATCAGGCGCTTCAATTCCGTCGGCACGAAGCCGGTCGCGGATGTTTCGCCAGAGCGCGCCATTGGCGGCGCGCCTTTCCGGCCAGTCATACATGGGCAGGATGGCGATCATTCCGCCGGTTGGGAGGCGTAGCGCCGCTCTGTCTCTGGATAGTGCGGATGTACCACCGGTTCCTTGCGCCGCAGGCCATAGCGACGGAAAATGTCGAGGTAGCCGCCGAACACATAGCCATTGTTGAGCGCGATCCACTCATCGCGCTTGTCCCGCATCGCGGCCGGCAGCTTGTACCAGGCCAGCGTTGGCAGCTTGTGATGGACAAGATGCAGGTTGTTGTTGAGGAACATCCACGACAAGGGCGAACGCTCGACGATGATGGTGCGGTGATCAGGGTCACCAGCCGCCTGGTGCTCGCAGAAGGTGCGGATGGCGATCACGGACATGCCAAGATAGCCCGGCACAGCGACATAAAGCCAGAACGGGATGCCGAAGCCGAATGTCAGTACGGTGGCGGTGACACACAGTCCCGCGCCATGCAGCAGCCAGGCGTGGGCAACCGCACGGTCGCCAGCCAGTATCAGCCGGACGTCGCTGGCGATGAAAGCGGTGACCATCAAGGCGGGACCGATCACCATGCGGCCAATCAGGGTATTGTTGAACGACAGCAATCCGCGCAGGGCGGGGCTGATCTCCGCCCAGGTCCGGCCGTCGAGGTAATAGCTTTCCGGGTCATCATAGGGATCGGTGAGGCGTTCATCATGGTGATGGCGAAGGTGCAATGTCTTGAACCGGCGGTAGGGATAGGCCGGCGCCAACGGCATTGCCGCAACCAGTATCTCGTTCAGCCAGCCCTTGTTCGTCGGGTGGCCGTGCAGGACTTCGTGTTGCAGGGATGAATGCAGGGCGGCGCTCAGCGCCATCATCAGCAGAGCGGGAAGCGGAAATTCGGGCCAGACCACCAGCCCGGCAAAGGCAAACACACCATAGCACAGCGCGATCATAGCGACTGTCGGCCATTCCATGCGCATTTTGTCGTCACCCCTTGGCACTGCCTGCGGTTTAGGCGCTTCGCCCGTCCCGCATCAATGTGAACTTGCGTCGTAAATATTGTGTTTGTGCAGCAAGCAGCGCAATGTGTGACAAAACACAACATACGGGCGCTAACTCGATGGAAAAAGCGAAAATGGACAAGCGCGATGTCGCCGACATGTTCCGCATGCGGCTCGCCACGCTGACCGCGCGCTCAGGCGAAAACCTGTCGCAATTGGCCGCCGGCATCGGCGTCGATCGCTCCGCGCTGAGCCAAATGCTGTCACCGGGCGCGACGCGGCTGCCGCGCGCCGAAACGCTGATCCGGCTGGCGCGCCGCCACGATGTCAGCCTCGATTGGCTGATGGGCCTCAGCGAGGATGAAACCCTGACGGCTTCGCTGTCGCCTGCGCTCGAAATCGAGCAGGCGAGCGCCGACGGATATGACCCCGCTCTGGCGCAATGGCATGCCGAGGCGGCCGGCACCAAGATCCGCTATGTCCCGGCGGCCTTGCCCGATCTGCTGCGCACCGAGGAGGTGGCGGCCTTTGACGCGGTGCGCTTCGGCTTGCGGGCTGAAACCGAAATCTCCGGCACGCGGGACCGCGTGGACTACAACCGGCGCCCGGAAACAGACACCGAAGTCTGCATGCCGCTGCAAATGCTTGACCTGTTCGCCCGCGGCGCAGGCGTGTGGGAAGGCCTTGCCGAGCCGGTGCGCCGCCGCCAATTGGTGCATATGGCGGCATTGGTCGACGAGCTTTATCCGACATTCCGCCTGTTCCTGTTTGATGCGCGGAGGCACTTTTCGGCGCCCTTCACCGTGTTCGGCACGCGCCGCGCCGCGGTCTATCTCGGAGACCGCTATCTGGTGCTGAACAGTCGCGATGCGGTGGCGGAAATGGCGCGCCGCTTCGATCATCTGGTCCGTTCGGCCTCGGTGCATGCCCATGAAGCCGCCGCCCATTGTGTCGCCCTGGCGAAAGCAGGCGGTTGACTTGAACCCGAAAACCGGCTTGCCGCGCGTCTTGAAGGCTTTTCCTGATTGGCCGGCTCCACTATTGTGGCCAAAAATGAGAGGATAGCCATGCGCCTCACCCGCCAGACCAACTATGCCGTTCGCATCCTGATGTTCTGCGCCTCCAATCCGGGGTTGAGCCGCATCGCACAGATTGCCGAGTTCTACGCGATCTCAGAACCGTTCCTGTTCAAGATCCTGCAAGCGATGACCAAGGCCGGTCTCATCGACACCGTGCGCGGGCGGTCCGGCGGAATCCGCCTGTCGCGCCCGGCCGAGGAGATCAGGCTCGGCCATGTCGTCCGGCTGATCGAGGAGAACTTCGATCTGGTCGAGTGTTTCGAGGCGGGCGAAACGCAATGCCCGCTGATCGCATCCTGCGGCATGAGCGAGGCCCTGAAAGAGGCGCTCGATGCGTTCTTCGCCGTGCTGGACCGGTATTCCATCGCCGATCTGACGGACAAGCAGCGCAATATCGGCATCCTGGCCCGGCTTGAACTGTTGAAGATGGAGCCGCTCGCCACCCATTGAACGCGAAGGGGGCGGCCTGTTCGTCCTGTGGGGCGGCGCGCAATGGCGTTGCGCAAAACTGTCAACAAAGCAAAGGGGTTGCGTGTTTCCCCTCAAGGCCGCAACAGCCGTCTTTGTGGCCGTCACACGCGCTTTGTATTTTAGCGGCATCAGGGGCGTATCACCGCTCCGGGGATGCCACCATGTCTGCTTCAGCTGCCGCCGTCCTTGACCTTGCCTGGCCTCCGGGCGGGCATGATCCGGTCCTGAGCGCGCTGGCCGAACGCCACATCGGGCGCGACGGCGCGCTGGATTTCGCGTCCGCAATCCGTGACCCGCTCTTGGGCCGCCTGGCCATGGTGTCTTCCTTCGGCGCGGATTCAGCCGTCTTGCTGCACCAGATCTCGCGCATCAACCCCGAGATGGATATCCTGTTCATCGACACCGGCAAGCATTTCGCCGAAACGCTCGACTATGTCGACACGTTGTCGACGGAGTTCGGCCTTGCCAATGTGCGCTTCATCCGGCCTGACGCCGGGCTAATCGCGCTTGAGGACTCGCGCGCCGAACTCTGGCAGAAAAACCCTGACCTCTGCTGCATGCTGCGCAAGACATTTCCGCTTCAGGATGCGCTTTCCGGATACCAAAGCTGGATCACCGGCCGCAAACGCTTCCAGGGCGCGAGCCGCGCCGCATTGCCCTTCTTCGAGCGCGATGGCGACCACATCAAGCTCAACCCGCTGGCGAAAACCTCAGCCGAGGACATCCTTTCCTATGCGAGGCGGCATGATCTGCCGCAGCACCCGCTTGTTGAACGCGGCTTCCTGTCGATCGGCTGCGCGCCCTGCACACGCGCGGTGAAGCCCGGCGAAGACCCGCGCGCCGGCCGCTGGTCCGGCCTCAACAAGGTGGAGTGCGGCATCCACCTCGGCCCCGACGCCAATTTCGCCCGCCAGTCGCTCGCCGCGCGCGGCGACGGGATTTGAGGGTATTGCAGCTTCAAAATGCGCGCTGAAGTCGTTAGCATCGCAGGCCGTCGTTTGCACTCCCGCAACAGGGGAGGGCCCTGTCCGATTGATTTGGTCAACGGCTAAAACGCGCTGCCGGAAAGTACGATCATGATTGGCTATGTCACGCTTGGCGCTGATGATCTGGAGCGCGCCGAACGCTTCTATTCGGCATTTCTGCCGCGCCTGGGTTATGTGCTTGATGTGTCATCCGAGGGCTTGAGCTACTCTATTCCGGCCTCTGCCACCCAGCAGTTTGAGTTCGCCGATGTGTATGTAAAGCACCCATTCGATGGGCAGGCGGCATCGGCCGGCAACGGGATGATGGTCGCTTTCCGTGTGTCAACACAGGCGGAGGTTCGCACGCTGCATGCGGCTGCTCTTGCCGCGGGTGGAAAGGACGAAGGCGCACCGGGTTTTCGCGCCGAATACAGCGCCTATTTTTATGTCGGCTATCTTCGCGATCCCCAGGGCAACAAGATTGCACTGTTCTGCAACAGTCGCAATGAACCAAAACGGTCGGATTGACCTGACAAAACGGCCGCGGATCGCTCCGCGGCCGTATCATTTCGTTCAGTAACCCGGCGGTTCAGCCGTGGATCTTCGCCGCGATCTCGGCGACGCGCTTGCCCTGGAACTTCGCGCCGGCAAGGTCGTTTTCGTCAGGCATGCGCTCGCCCTTGCCGCCGGTGACAACCGTCATGCCGTAGGGCGAGCCGCCGAGCACTGTCTCGTGCCCCATCTGGCCTTGGAACCCATAGGACAAGGGCACGATGATCATGCCGTGGTGCTGCAATGTCACCTGTGTGGAGATGATCGTCGTCTCCTGCCCGCCATGCTGCGTCGCGGTTGACACCATGACCGAGCCGACCTTGTTGATCAGCGCGCCGGTCGCCCACAGGCCGCCAGTCTGGTCGAGGAAATTCTTCATCTGGGCGGGCATGTTGCCGAACCGCGTCGGCACGCCGAAGATGATGCCGTCATATTCGGCGAGTTCATTCGGGTCGGTGATGACCGGCGCGGCCTGATCCGTCTTGTAGTAATAAGCCTTTGCAACATCGTCCGGTACGGTTTCCGCAACACGTTTGACAGTCACGGTCGCGCCAGCCTCGCGCGCGCCTTCGGCTGCGGCATTGGCCATGGCTTCCATGTGGCCCCAGCTGGAATAGTAAAGAACGAGAATTTTCGCCATGGTATGCCCCTTGGGTTTTGGCTGGATGAGGCGGCATAGATAGGCTGTTGATCGTGCAGAAAAAGTCCTCTGAAAACGACGGATTGTTCACAATTTAAAGACAATCAAGCGTTGGCGGCAATCCAGTCGCGCACGCGCCTTGCATTGGAACTGATCGGGCGGTCCTTCGGCCAGACGACATGGAAAGCGTCGCCCGTGCGCATCACATGGCCGCCGACGGCGACCAGCCGTCCGGCGGCGATGTAGTTCTTCACCAAATGCAGCCAGCCGAGCGCGACGCCCTCGCCGTCGAGCGCCGCCTGCAGAACCGGAACATATTCATTGGCGCGCAGGCCGCCGGGCTTCGGAGCCGAACTGACACCGGCGCTGCGCAGCCACTCGGCCCAATTGGCCGCCTTGCGATGCGGCTCGTCGAGATGCACGAGGTTGTGCGAAAGGAGGTCCCAGGCGGTGCCCGGCGCGCCCATCCGGCGCAGATAGTCGGGCGAGGCGACGGCAGCGATTTCTTCGGGCGCAAACGCGGCGGCGTGGTAGCGCGACCACAGTTCCGGCCGCCCGCCGCGGATGCCGAGCGGGAAACTCTCGGCGGCGAGATTGAGATCGCGGTCTGCCGTGTGCAGACGGATTTCAATGTCGGGCAGTTCGGCGCGCACCTTCTGCATGCGCGGCACCATCCACAGCGTGGCAAACGCATTGGAAACCGACAGCGTGACATGGGTGTCGGCCGGCCGCGGCCGCGCCTCGGCGACGGAGCGCGCGATCAGCCCCAGGCCGAGCGTGCAATCATTGTGCAGCCGCCGCCCCGTCTCCGTCAGTTTCACGGCCCGATGCCCGCGCTCGAACAGCAACTGGCCGAGTTCGCCCTCCAGCGCCTTGATCGCGTGGCTGACGGCGGCCTGTGTCATGCCGAGTTCGGCCCCGGCGGCGGTGAACGATCCGAGCCGGCCCGCCGCCTCGAACACGATGAGATGCCGGAATGACGGCAGCAGGCGGCGCAGGCTATCCATAAGTCCAGTTTATGCGACACATGACTATTTTCAAGCGTCACAAGCCCGCTTCGGCCGCGCTAGCCTTCGCTCAGCCTGGAGGGCGTCTCATGGCCGATGTCATCGAACCTGTTGCCGTGCAACCGCGTGCCGCGCGATCAGGCCGCGCCGCGCGCAATGCGGAACGCGCCGCCGGGCCGAGAGGGCTGCACCGGCCCTATGTGCTGCGCAACATCCCGACCTACGACATTCTGGGCGAGGAGAGCCTGTCGCGGATTGAAGCCACCGCCGACCGCATCCTGGCCGAGATCGGCATCGAGTTCCGCGACGATCCCGCGGCGCTGTCCTTGTGGCGCGCGGCGGGAGCGGAAATCGCAGGCAATCTGGTGAAGTTTCCCCATGGGATGCTGCGCGAGATTTTGCGGACCGCGCCCGCAAGCTTCACCCAGCATGCGCGCAATCCTGCCAATTCCGTCGTGATCGGCGGGAAGTCGGTGGTGTTTTCGCCTGCCTATGGCTCGCCCTTCGTGATGGATCTCGACCATGGCCGCCGCTACGGCACGATCGAGGACTTCCGCAATTTCATCAGGCTCGCCCAGTCCTCGCCCTGGCTGCATCATTCGGGCGGCACGATTTGCGAGCCGGTCGATGTTCCGGTGAACAAGCGCCATCTCGACATGGTCTATGCGCATATCAAATATTCGGACCGCGCATTCATGGGCTCTGTGACGGCGGAAAGCCGCGCGGAAGAGTCGATCGACATGTGCCGCATCCTGTTCGGCGCGGCGTTCGTTGACGCCAATTGCTGCATCCTTGGCAATGTCAACGTCAACTCGCCGCTGGTCTGGGACGCGACGATGACGACGGCGCTGCGCGCCTATGCGCGCGCCAACCAGGCGGCGGTCATTGTTCCGTTCATCCTCGGTGGGGCGATGGGGCCGGTCACGAATGCCGGTGCCATCGCGCAGGCGCATGCCGAAACCATGGCCGGCTGCGCGCTGACGCAACTTGAGCGCCCCGGCGCGCCGGTGATCTATGGCAACTTCCTGTCCTCGATGTCGCTGCGTTCCGGGTCGCCAACGTTCGGTACGCCGGAACCGGCCATTGGCTCCATGGTCGTCGGGCAATTGGCACGACGCCTGAACCTTCCCCTGCGCTGCTCGGGCAATTTCACCACCTCGAAACGGCCTGATGCCCACGCCATGAACGAAGGTACGATGTCGATGCTGGCGGCTGTCCATTGCGGCGCCAATTTCATCCTGCACTCGGCCGGTTTTCTCGATGGGCTGCTGTCGATGTCCTATGAGAAGTTCATGATGGATGCCGATTTCTGCGGCGCGCTCCACACTTATCTCGACGGTGTGAAGATCGACGACAATGAACTGGCGTTTGACGCCTTCAAGGAAGTCGGCCCCGGCAGCCATTTCTTCGGCTGCGCCCATACGATGCAGAACTACGAAACCGCCTTCTTCGACTCAGCGCTCGCCGACAATGAGCCCTTCGAGAAGTGGGAAGCCGCAGGCTCCGCCGATGCTGCAACCCGCGCCAACAAAGCGTGGAAGAAGGCTCTCGCCGATTATCAGGCCCCGCCACTCGACGAAGGCATTGATGAGGCCCTGCAAGACTTCGTCGCCCGCAAGAAGGCGTCGATGGCCGATGCCTGGTATTGAGACTGCACGGTGACAAGCGACCCGATCCTCCAGCCCTACCAACTTAAGCATCTGCGGCTGAAAAACCGCATCATGTCGACCAGCCACGAGCCGTCCTATTCCGAGGACGGGATGCCGAAGGAACGCTACCGCCTCTACCACGCCGAAAAGGCGAAGGGCGGCATCGCGCTGACGATGACGGCGGGTTCGGCTGTGGTCAGCCGGGATTCACCGCCCGCCTTCGGCAATCTGCAGGCATGGAAGGATGAGATCGTCGGCTGGATGCGCGACGTCGCGGATGCCTGCCACGAGCATGGCGCGGCCGTGATGATCCAACTGACCCATCTTGGCCGCCGGACCCAGTGGAACAAGGCCGATTGGCTGCCCGTGCTGGCGGCGTCCCCGGTGCGGGAGCCGGCGCACCGCGCCTTCCCAAAAGAGGCCGAGGATTGGGATATCGAGCGCATCGTGCAGGACTATGCGGCTGCGGCGGCCCGCATGCAGCAAGCGGGACTCGATGGCATTGAGTTCGAGGCTTACGGCCATCTGATGGACGGCTTCTGGTCACCCAACACCAATCACCGCGATGATGCCTTCGGCGGTTCGCTCGACAACCGGCTGCGCTTCTCACACCTTGTGCTGGATGCCGTGCGCAAGGCGGTCGGCCCGGAGTTCATTGTCGGCATCCGCATGGTGGCCGACGAGGATTGGGAAGGCGGGCTGACGAAAGCCGAAGGGGTGGAGATCGCGCGGCGTTTCGCGCGGTCCGGCCAGGTTGACTTCCTCAACATCATTCGCGGCCACATCGAGCATGATGCGCCGTTGACGGAGGTGATCCCCATTTCCGGCATGCGCGCCAACCCGCATCTGGATTTCGCGGGCGAAGTGCGTGCGGCGACAAAATTCCCGATCTTCCATGCCGCGCGCATTGCAGACGTCGCGACGGCACGCCACGCCATCGCGGAAGGCAAGCTCGACATGGTGGGCATGACGCGCGCGCATCTTGCCGACCCCCATATCGTCGCCAAGGTGATGCGCGGCGAGGAGCACCGCATCCGGCCTTGCGTGGGTGCGACCTACTGCCTTGACCGCATCTATGAGGGCGGCGAAGCCCTGTGCATCCACAATGCCGCAACCGGGCGCGAAGCGAAGATGCCGCATGTGATCACGCGTGCGGACGAAGCGGGCAAGGTCTGTGTGGTTGTGGGTGCCGGGCCGGCGGGGCTGGAAGCGGCGCGCGTGCTGGGCGAGCGTGGACATCGGGTCACGCTGCTGGAAGCGACGGATGCGCCTGGCGGTCAGGTCAACCTCCTGACCCGCAACCCACGCCGCCGCGAAATGCAGGGCATCATTGATTGGCGCATGGCGGAATTGGAACGCCTGGGCGTCGGGGTGTGTTTCAACATCTGGGCAGGTGTCGACGATGTGCTGGCGTTGCGGCCGGACATCGTGATTGTCGCCACCGGCGGCCTGCCGCAAAACCCGCCTTTGGCCGATGGCGATGACCTGGTCACCTCAAGCTGGGACATCCTCTCGGGCACCGTGAAGCCCGCGACGCGAGTGCTCGTCTATGATGATTCAGGCGGCCATCAGGGCATGAGCGCCGCCGAGATGATCGTGCGGGCCAAGTCAACGCTGGAACTGGTCACGCCGGAGCGGTTCTTCGCCCCCGACATGGGCGGCATGAACCTGGTCCCGTATATGAAGGCGTTGCAGGAGCGGAGTGCCAGGATCACCATACAGACACGGTTGAAGTCGGTGCGGCGCGACGGCAACGCGCTTGTGGCAACGCTCGATTCGGCTTACGCGCCGGGCTGGACGGAGCAGCGCAATGTCGATCAGGTCGTGGTCGAGCATGGCACGCTTCCCAATGCCGACCTTTATTTTGCCTTGAAACCGCTGTCACGCAATCTCGGCGCGGTCGCCCATGACGCGCTGGCCGATGGAGGCGAACTCATGCCTGTCCGCAACCCCGGCGGCGCGTTCCTGCTGGCACGCATCGGCGATGCGGTCGCCTCGCGCAACATCCATGCCGCGATCTATGATGGCCTGCGCTTCGGCATCAGGGTTTAGTGCGCCAATCATCCGGCATGCGCGAAGAAAAATCCGAGTGGCGGCAGGCTCACAGCCTTGCCTGTCAGCGTTCCGGAAGCGCCCGGTGCAGGAAGGAAAACCGGCGACGCGCCTTCCGGCACCATCCACTTTGCCGCCTTGTCCGACAGGTTGAACACGCACAGCATGCGGCGGCCATCGAGGTGGCGCTCGAAGGCGAGCACCTGTTTGCCTGCTTCCAGAAATGACAGCCCGCCGGTGACCAGTTCCGGCTGGCTTTTGCGCCAATGGAGAAAAGCGCGGTAATGCTCCAGCACCGAAGAGTCGCGCCCGGCCTGCATCGATGCGGCATTGCCGCTGTGTTCGGCCGGAATGGGCAGCCATGTCCGGTTGGCGTGGGAGAAGCCGGCGTTCGGCGCGGCGTCGTCCCAAGGGTAGGGCGTGCGGCAGCCGTCACGGCCTTTGTAATCCGGCCAGAAGGCGATGGCCGCCGGGTCGGTCAGGTCCTCATATGCGATGTCGGCCTCGGTCAGCCCGAGCTCCTCGCCCTGGTAGAGGCAGATCGAGCCGCGCAGCGACAGCAGCAAGGAGGCGGCGAGCTTGGCCAGCCCTGTGCGGCCGGCGACCTTCGGCAGGAAACGCGACATGTGCCGGATGACGTCGTGGTTGGAAAACGCCCAGCACGGCCAGGCATGGTCGTCGCCGAACATCTGCGCCGCCTTGTCGAAGGCGGTGACGCAGCGGTG
>JALOTE010000091.1 GCA_025458045.1 Rhizobiaceae bacterium | reverse complement strand
TGCCCGTAATGCAGGAAGCCGCCCGGCGCGAAACGGTCGCGCAGGCGGCGGATCAGCCGGTCGGCAAGCGCGCGTTTCGCCGGGCCGACTGCGGCGGTGTTCCATTCGGCCGATTCGAAATCATCGATCGACACGAATGTCGGCTCGCCACCCATGGTGAGGCGGACATCGCCCGCCGCAAGCGCGGCATCGACATGGCGGCCGACTTCATTCAACGCCTGCCACGCCTCGTCGGAGAAGGGCTTGGTGATGCGCGGGCGCTCGGCCATGCGCGTCACCTGCATGTCGAAGCCGAAATTCACCTCCGCATAGCTTGCCACACCGCTGATCGGCGCGGCGTTGCGGTAGTGCGGTGTCGCGGCAAGCGGGATGTGGCTTTCGCCCGTCAACAGGCCGGATGTCGGGTCAAGCCCGATCCAGCCCGCGCCGGGGATATAGACCTCGGTCCAGGCATGGAGATCGGTGAAATCATGATCGGTGCCGGGCGGCCCGTCGAGCGACACAAGATCAGGCTTCAACTGCACCAGATAGCCGGACACGAAGCGCGCGGCGAAACCAAGGTGGCGCAGGATGTTGACCAGAAGCCAACCCGTGTCGCGGCATGAGCCTTGCCGCCGTTGCAGCGTTTCCTCCGGCGTCTGCACGCCGGGCTCCATGCGGATGATGTAACCGATGTCGCGCGAGAGGCGCGCATTGAGGTTGACGACAAAATCAACCGTGCGCTGGGGCGCGCGGTCAATGGTTTGGAGATAGGCTGCAAGCAGCGGCCCGGCCGGTTCCGGCGTGCGGTAAATGACGAGATCCGGCGCGATGTCGGCGTTATACTCGAAGGGACAGGTTTCGGCGCTTTCCTCGACGAAAAAATCGAACGGGTTGTAGACCGTCATGTCGGCAACGAGATCGACGGTGATCTTCAATTCCGTCACCGGCTCAGGGAACACAAAGCGGGCAAGCCAATTGCCGTACGGGTCCTGCTGGTAATTGACGAAATGCTGCGTCGGCTCGACCTTCAAGGAATGCGAGATGATGCGCGTGCGCCCGTGCGGGGCGGGCCGCAGGCGTATCACCTGCGGGCCAAGCGTCACCGGCCGGTCATAGCGATAATGTGTCAGGTGGCGGATCGCCGCGTTGAGCGCCATGGCATCCCTTTTTGAGGATTTCCGTGTTGAAACATTCCCGTTTGCAGTTACCCCTTGAAACGCCGGGATGCGGGCAAGCTTCCACACTTCATGATGCACTGCACGTTTTTTTGTGCGCAGGCGCAGCGTTTTCCCTGCCCCACTTTGGTTGAGGGCCGCCCATACAAAAAACCGGCCCGCAAGGCAGGCCGGTCACCAAGATTCAAAGGCACTCAAGGCTCAGCCCGTCACTCTGCCTTGTCGGCGGAGACGGCGTTCAATTGGCCGTAGTTCTGGATGCCGATGTTTTCGAGCAATTGCAGTTGCGTTTCGAGGAAATCGATGTGGCCTTCCTCATCCTTCAGGAGGTTCTCGAAAATCTGCATCGAGACGAAATCGCCTTCCTCGCGGCAGATTTCGCGCGATTTGGAATATGAGGCGCGTGCATCATATTCGCCGGCGAGATCAGCTTCGAGCACTTCCTTGATGTTCTGGCCGATGCGCAGGGGGGCCAAAGTCTGCATGTTGGGGTGACCCTCAAGGAAGATGATGCGGGCGACCACCATGTCGGCATGATGCATTTCTTCAATGGATTCGGCGCGTTCTTTCTTTGCGAGTTCCGCATAGCCCCAATCATCGAGCAGCCGGTAATGCAACCAATATTGGTTGACTGCACCCAACTCCAGAAACAGGGCTTCGTTCAGACGTTCGATGACTTTCGCCGAGCCTTTCATGGCGCGCTCCTTGCGTGAGATATCTTTGAATAAGGATTCTCTTGATTTATTTCAATGCAGGCAAGGGCAGGCGGCAACGGCGGGCGCGAAACGTGTGTTCCGCTTGCAGTTTCCCATCCGTGCAAACGCATCGGCTCATGCCGCCTTCATGCCAAGGTTGCGCCGCTGCGCTTCCAGGCGCACGATTTCCTGCTGGCGGTGCACGTCTTTCAATTGGGCGATGAAGCAAATGATTTCGGCTTGTGGCGTGGCGCGCGCCTGATGCCACTTCTCGCTGGTCTCGACGATGATCGATGTCACCTGCGGGAAGCAACCGCAGCAACGACCGCGTCTTTCCAGCGCATGATACACCTTGAGCGGCACGATCAATTGCCATTCGTCGACCGCGAGCATCGCCTCGATTTCGGCGACGATCTCCTCACGTGTGATGACATTGCAATGGCAGACGATCATGGCGGCGACCTTGTTCTGTCTGCAGGTTAGAACCGCGAAAAACCGGAGTAAACTACTCCAGTTTGGAATCGTTACAAGAAGGGCGCAGTCTTTGGCCGCAGACGTGCCGCCGGCACACGTTCAGCCGGCCAGCCAGGATTGCAGCCGCGACGCGCCATCGCGGATATGGGCAAGATCGCGCGCAAAGCAGAGCCGCATGAAGCCCTCAGTGCCCGCGCCGAAGGCTGTGCCGGGAGCAAGGCCCAGCCCTGTCTTGTCAAGCAGGTCGATGGCGGCGGCGCGCCCGTCCGGCCAGCCATCGACGGAGAAATAGAGGTAAAACGCTCCATCGGGCGGCACGCAGGTGACACGGTTCGATGCGCCGAGCACACCCATCAGGATGTCGCGCGCCTGCCTTGCGCGCGCCACCTGGAAATCGACAAAGGCATCGCCCTCGTCAAGCGCGGCCACCGCGCCGGCCTGGATGAATTGCGGGACGCCTGAGGTCGAGTATTGCACCAGATTTTCAAACACCTGCCCCAGTTCCGGCGGCGTCACGATCCAGCCTGCGCGCCAGCCGGTCATCGCCCAGTTCTTTGAGAAGGAGTTGACGAAGATCACGCGGTCATCCGGCTGCATCACGTCGAACATGGAGGGCGCGCGGGCGGCATCATCGCCAAAATAGAAGCGGTTGTAGATCTCGTCGGCGATGATCCACAGGCCGCGGGCGCGGGCGAGCGCAAGGATCTCGGCCAGCGTCTCAAGGTCCGCCGTCCAGCCCGACGGGTTGGCCGGCGTGTTGAGGAACAGGATGCGGGTGCGTGGCGTGACCGCGTCCTTCAGCCGCGCCAGATCGCAACGGAAGCCTTGCGCCGTCCACTCGAGCGGCACCGGCACCGGGACCACCCCTTGCAGCGCGGCGGCAGCGGCAAAATTCGGCCAGGCGGGCGTCAGATACAGCGCTTCATCGCCATGGCCTGCCAGCGCGCGGATCGCCAGTTGGATCGCCTGCATGCCGGAGCCGGTGACAATGAAACGGTCGGCGGCGAAATCCCGTCCGAAATGGCGGGCATGGTAGCGCGCCAAAGCCTCGCGCAGCGCCGGGATGCCGCGTTGCCATGTATAGAACGTCTCGCCGCGCTTCAACGAGGCTTGCAATGCCTCCACGATGAAGGCCGGTGTCGGCAGGTCGCCCTCGCCCACCCAAAGCGGCAGCAAGCCTTCCCGCAGGCGGCCCCGGTTGACGAGTTCGACGATGCCGCTTTCCGGCGCGAGGCGTGCCGCGGCGCTGATGGAATCGAGAAACTGCGTCATGAGGATGCCCCGGCAAAACGAAACGGCCGCGCTCTAGCACGAGAGCGCGGCCGGTCAGAACAATTGCGTTGAAGCGCCGGTTATTTTTTCAGGAGATCACGGATCTCGCCAAGAAGCACGACGTCGGCGGGCGGGGCTGCCGGGGCCGGAGCCGGTTCGGCCTTCTTCATCTTGTTCATCGCCTTGACAACCATGAACAGCACCCAAGCGATGATCAGGAAGTTGATCAGCAGGGTGATGAAATTGCCATAGGCCAGCGTTGCGCCGGCTTCCTTGGCTGCGGCAAGCGTGGTGGCGGGCGCGCCGGCCAACTGGATGAAGAGGTTGGAGAAATCGACGCCGCCAGTCACCAGACCGATGATCGGCATCAGGATGTCTTCGACCATCGAGTTGACAAGGCCGCCAAAGGCACCGCCGATGATGACGCCGATCGCGAGATCGACCATGTTGCCCTTCAGGGCAAATTCCTTGAATTCCTTGAGCATTCTGTCCCACTCCTGAGTTTCGCCGAGCCAGCCCGCCAATCCACTGCGGGATTGTTCGGCAACCGGCTTCGCCAAACGTCTAACAGACCGGCAACCGTTGAACAATGATCATTGACGGATTGTTCAATGCTCATTTCCGTCTTTGCACCAGTGGGCGGAGTGCAGGCTTGCGCTGCATGACAGCTTCCACCATCACTGTGACAGGAGGATGAGGCATGCCGGTCTGGCTGGTGGCGGGTCTGGCGCTTGCTTATGCGTCGTTCCTGTATTTCATCGCCCATCATGCCGACAGACGGGCATTGATCGGCATGATGACGGGGCCGCGGCCCTACACCTATGCGCTCGGGCTTGCCGTTTTCTGCACATCCTGGACGTTCTATGGCTCGGTCGGGATGGCGGCGACGCGCGGCCTCGATTTCCTGACGGTCTACGCCGGACCGATCCTCGTGTTCCTGCTTGGCTATCCGCTGCTCAAGCGGATTGTCACGATCGGGCGCAACGAGCGCACCTCATCGACGGCCGATTTCATTGCCGCACGATACGGCAAGAATTACGGTGTGGCGCTGGTGGCGACCATCATCTGTGTCGTCGGGATCATCCCCTATATCGCACTGCAATTGCAGGCGGTTGCCAATTCCTTCGACCTGTTGACAAATGGCGTCACCGCGCACACCGCCGCGGCATCGACACGCAGCCATGAGGCGACGGTCGCCCTGCCGATCGCGCTTGCCCTCGGCGTGTTCGCCATCCTGTTCGGCACGCGCCATGCCGACGCGACGGAACACCAGGACGGCATGTTTGTCGCCATCGCCTTCGAATCGATCGTCAAGTTCGCAGCCTTTGTCGCGGTCGGCACCTATGCGCTTTTCTTGCAAGGGGAGTCGGCTGGCGACGTGGTGCAATGGGTCGGCGGAGACAATGCGGGCGTGCTGGCGCGCACGTCCTCACTGGATACCCTGCTGACGTTGACGCTGCTCAGCGGCTTGGCCATCCTGCTCTTGCCGCGTGAATTCCATATGATGGTGGTGGAAAACCGCGATCTTTCCGAATTGCGTGCCGCGCGGTGGTTTTTTCCGGCCTATCTGGTCGGCATCAATCTGTTCGTGCTGCCGGTTGCCTATGCGGGCCTGAAAGAGGTCGGCACGCTGACAGCACCGGACCTGTATGTGATCGCGGTGCCCTTGATGCGCGATAGCCCGTCCATGGCGGCGATCGCCTTCATCGGTGGCCTTTCGGCCGCGACAGCCATGGTCATTGTCGCCTGCGTCGCTCTGGCGATCATGATCTCGAACCATATCGTGCTGCCCTATTTCATCTCGCGCCAGCAGCACGAAACCGCCGACGAATTCGGCGATTGGGGCGGGCTGATCCTGCAGGTGCGGCGCGCCGCGATCATCTGCGTGATGCTGCTGGCCTATCTTTACTACCAGGCGTCGATCCAAACCCAGCAATTGTCGCAGATCGGTT
The DNA here is from genome assembly GCA_025458045.1 of Rhizobiaceae bacterium. Taxonomy (GTDB): domain Bacteria; phylum Pseudomonadota; class Alphaproteobacteria; order Rhizobiales; family Rhizobiaceae; genus JALOTE01. The sequence continues at coordinate 5,668 of JALOTE010000091.1, read as the reverse complement.
TCCTGTCGTTCGCAGCGGTCGCCCAACTGGCACCGGCCTTCCTTGGCGGCCTGTTCTGGCGCAATGCCAATGCACGCGGCGCACAATGTGCCATGATCACCGGCTTTGGCGCCTGGTTCGTGTTGCTGCTGCTGCCGACACTGACGGCGACGCCGCCAATCGTCACAGCCGAGTTTGTCGGCGCAGTGGTGGCCGCCGGTCTCGCGGAACCGGCGCAGGCCGAGGCCCTCACCGGCATCGACCCGTTTGTCAGCGGCACGCTGATCAGCCTCGCGCTCAATTTCCTCGCGTTTGTGGGCGGCTCGCTCAGCCGCAAACCGACACCGTTCGAGCGGGTGCAGGCGTCTGTTTTCATCCCGGATGCCAGCGCCAATTCCGGCGTGATGGCCTTCACGCGCATGCGCGTGACTGTCGGAGAGTTGCGTGCGACCATATCGAGTTATCTGGGGCTGGAAGCGACCACGACGTCCTTTGAGGAGTATTTCCGCAAACAGGGCATCGACCCCCGCGCCGACCAATTGGCCGACGGCAACCTCGTTCGGTTCGCCGAACAATTGCTGGGCCGTGCGGTCGGTTCGGCATCGGCCCGTCTCATCCTGTCGCTGCTGACCGAGCGGCGCAATGCGGAAAGCCCCAAGACGATTCAGCTGCTGGGCGAGGCGTCTGAGGCGCTGCAACACAATCGCGGGCAGTTGCAAACGGCGCTCGATCAGGTCGCGCAAGGCATTTGCGTTTTCGATGCCGACCTGCGCCTGACCTTCTGGAACCGGCGCATGTTTGAATTGATGGACCTGCCGGACCGGTTGCAGCAGGTCGGAACGCCGCTGCGCGACCTCACGGATGCGATGATCCGGGCGGACTTCCTGCCGCAGCGGGAGGCGAAAACCGTGCTGGCGAAACTGAGCCAGCCTGGCGCGCGCGTGCGTGTCGAGCATAGCGGCAATGGCCGTGTCATCGAAATCCAGACGAGCCCGATGCCGAGCGCCGGGTTGGTGGCGACCATCTCGGATGTCACGGAGGCGGTGCGCACGGCTGACGTGCTGCGGCGCGCCAATGAGGAACTGGAACATCGCGTTGCCACGCGCACCGAGGAACTGCTGTCAGCCAATGAAGAACTGGCGCGCGCGCGCATGCGCGCCGACCAGGCCAATGCCGGAAAGACGCGGTTTCTTGCGGCGGCCGGCCATGACATCCTGCAGCCGCTGAATGCGGCGCGGCTCTATTGCGCAGCGCTTCTCGAAGGCGAGCGGAGCGGCCCGCAATCGCCGGCCTTGAACAATATCGATGCGGCGCTGGGTTCGGTGGAGACGATTCTCAGCGCGGTGCTGGAAATCTCCAAGCTTGACGCCGGTGCCATGCGCGCCCGCATCGCGCCGTTCCCAGCAGGCAAATTGCTCGATTCGCTGCGCACCGACTTTGCGCCGGCCGCTGCCGCCAAAGGCCTGAAACTGACAGTGCTGCCGAGCAGCCTGCTTCTCAACAGCGACCGTGACCTGCTGCGCCGGCTGGTGCAGAACCTTGTGTCCAATGCCATAAAATATACGCGCAACGGCGGCGTGGTCGTCGGGATCCGGCGGCGCGGCCACGAGGCGGTGATCGAGGTTGTGGACAGCGGGATAGGCATGGCCGATGCCGACCAGACCAAGGCATTCCAGGAATTCACGCGGCTGGATGCCGGCGCGCGGGAGGCGGGCGGGCTCGGGCTTGGCTTGTCCATCGTCGAGCGCATCGCGGGGGTGCTTGGGCTGTCGGTGCAGTTGCGGTCGGTTGCCGGCAAGGGCACGCGCGTCTCGATCATCGTGCCTTGCGCCACGGCGCAGGCATCGGCCATGGCTGAGCCCGAACACGCTCCGGTTGCGGAACTCCGCGTCACGGCGGGCGCGCTCGTCCTATGTGTCGACAATGATGCCTCGATCCTTGCCGGGCTGGAGATGCTGCTGTCACGCTGGAACTGCCGCCCGGTCACGGCGATGAGCGGCGCCGAAGCGCTGACGAAGCTGGAGGCGTTGCGCGAGACACCCGATGTGGCGCTCGTCGATTTCCATCTGGCCCCCGATGGCGGCAGCGACGGCGAGACGGGGCTGGATGTGATCGCCCTGCTGCGGGAGCGGTTCGGCACAGGGCTCAGGGCCTGCCTCGTCACTGCCGACCGCGGGACGCAACTGGCGCGCACCGCCATGGACCGCGACATCGATCTGCTGAACAAGCCGGTGAAGCCGGCGGCCTTGCGCGCCATCATCAATGATGCGGCACCGCAAAGGCAGGCGGCCGAGTAGCGCGATCAATGGTTTGGGCGGCATGCAAGGCCGGTTGCGCCTTGGGCGGCGCTCAGATGCAAACAGGGCTGACGGGCGAAACGCTTCGCAGAAATCGCTTGGCGTGAAGCGCTTGATGACGAATGGTTCGCAAAAAACAGGCAACCTGCGCAGACCGCCATCTGCGTTGGCCCGATCCAATCTCCAAGCCGGGTTGGCGGCTTGCAGCATTCAATGCAGGCCTGTCAGGCTCAGCCGCGCTGTGCGGTTTTCTGCTGGTCTTCCATGTTCGTGATCTTTGACAGACGGATCACGGCGCGGGTGCGGCTTTCAACGCCCAATTTCTGCAGGATCGCAGACACATGGGCCTTCACCGTTGCTTCCGAGACGTCGAGCTCATAAGCGATCTGCTTGTTCAGCAGGCCCTGGCTCAACATGCCGAGAACGCGTGTCTGCTGGCGTGTCAGCGATTTCAGCCGGTTGATCAGATCGCGGATTTCCGGATCGTCGTCGGCGTCGAGATTGATATGGGCCGGGACGGAAATCTCGCCGTCGAGTATCGCGCTGATCGACTTGCGGATCTGCTCCATGGTGGAGGATTTTGAGACATAGCCGGATGCGCCAAGGTTGAGCGCGCGGCGGATCGTGGCCGCATCTTCTGTCGCCGAGACAATCGCAACCGGAATGTTCGGAGACACGGCGCGAACCGTGACCAGACCCGACAGGCCGGAAACACCGGGCATCGACAGGTCGAGGAGAACGATGTCAGCATCCGGATGGTCATTCAGCGCCTTGCGGGCAGCATCGAAATCACCGCACTCGATGATCTCGGCATTCGGGTCGAGGCCAGTCAGCGCAGCGCGCATGGCCCCCCTGAAAAGCGGATGGTCATCCGCCATAATCACCTTAAGGCCGTTGGCCATGATGGAATCCCCCGTGTTTTTTCGTGTCTTTTTTTCCATTATGCGAATAATCCCGAAAAAACGCAAATCCCCGTCTGCGCATAAGCGGAACAGCTCCCATGACGGAAGTGAAGGCAAATCAGTGGTTTCCAGCGGCTTTGGAGGCGTTCTCGTCATCGGCCGTTCCAGATGAAGTGAGCGTGCTCAATGCAGCGATCATCGCGCGGTTGAGCGAGGCCCCCGATATCTGGAGTTATCCACTTCCCGACATCCGCAAGGCAAGGGCGCAGGGGCGCGGCGCGTTCCCGCTTCGCCCGGCGGACCCGGCGGCCGCGGTCCGCTTCGTGCCCGGGCGCGGGGCACCGATCCGGGTGCGCGAGATCGCACCGCATCACGGCGCGGCGCGCGGCACCTATCTGCACATCCATGGCGGTGGCTGGGTGATGGGCACTCCGGAAGAGAATGACTGGCATTTGCGCCGCATCGCGGATGCAACGGGCTTGCGCACCGTGTCGGTGGACTACCGCCTGGCCCCGGAAGACCCATGGCCGGCCTCAGCCGACGATTGCGAGGATGCGGCTTTGGCCCTGCTGCAGGAAAACACCGACCCGCGCCATGCGTGGCTGATCGGCGGCGAATCAGCGGGGGCACATCTTTCGGCCGTCACGCTTCTGAGGCTGCGTGACCGCCACGCAATGACACCCTTCCGCGCCGCCAATCTGGTGGCGGGGTGCTTCGACCTCGCACTCACGCCCAGCGTGCGCAACTGGGGCGATGTGAAACTCATTTTGCGCACGCGCGATGTGGTGAATTTTGTCGAGCGCCTGCTGCCGCAAGCCGGGCTGGCGGAAACGGCAGATGTTTCTCCCTTGCGGGCAAACCTTGCCGGGCTGCCGCCCGCGCTGTTTTCCTGCGGCACGCTGGATTTGCTCATCGATGATTCGATGATGATGGCCGGGCGCTGGCATGCGGCGGGCAACGCCGCCCGCCTCAGCCTGTGGCCGGGCGGCTGCCACGTGTTCCAGCATTTCGACACCGGGCAAGCCGAAGAAAGCCTCGCCGAGATTGAGCGGTTTCTGGCCGTTTATGCGACTTGAGCCACATCAGGTGCGGTCGGGTTGCGGTTCCGGCTCAACCGGGGCTTGGCCGAATTCACCTTGGAATTCCTTCACAATCCCCATGAAGCGGCGGAAAAACCCTTCCATCCGGTCCATGGCGGTGTTGAACTCCTGTTCCGTGGCCGGCGCGTTGTCTGTTGCCGGAACGCCTGCCTTGGCTTCCAGCGCGGCGATTCGCTTTTCAAGCGCGGCGATGTCAGCCTCATAGGCGTCACGGTCATCGGCGGCCATTCGGCAGATGAGTTCGCCCGTCTGCTCGGTACAGGTGGATATGGCCCCCGTCTGCGTGTCCATGCGGATGATGCCGCTTTGCGTCCGCTCCAGCACGTAGCGGCCCTGCGTTTCGGCGAGAGCCATGCCCGAACCGAAAAGGGTGCCGGCAGCCAGCGTGGCGACGACGGTGAGGCGATGGGCGTTGGCCATGACCAGCTCCTGTTTGAAACATTGCGCGCGGTGTCTACCGCACAAAGCGGGTGTCAATTATGACGCGCTTCCATTATGGCGCGCGCCTGTCATCTGGTTGCGCAAATGTGGCGGCGCAAGGAGAAATCATGGCGGTCATCTACAAAATCCTGGCGCGTGAGGCTTGGCTTGCCGCGGAAGCCGAAGGCTCGTTCACCGGTGTCGGGATCGACGTTGCCGATGGGTTCATCCACCTGTCAACGGCGGTGCAGGTGCGCGAGACCGCACGACTGTGGTTCAAGGAGGGTGATGAGTGGCTGCTCGTGGGCTTTGAGGAGGCCGGCCTCGCCGGCCTGAAATATGAGCCGTCGCGCGGCGGTGACCTGTTTCCGCATGTGTTCGCGCCCATTCCCGTTTCCGCCGCCGTTTCGGTTGACACGCTGCGGCGCGGGGCAGACGGGTTGCTCATGTTTCCGGCCTGTATCCCATGACGAGGGCGGCCCTCGCGGTGCACCTGGCGCGCGTGCTGCCGCTGCACCGCGCCGCGCGGCTTGTTGATGCGGAAACGGCCCATGGCCTCGCAATCAAGGCGCTTGCCGGATTGAACAATGCGAATGCGCCGGTGCCGCATCCGGCCCTCGCGACGCGGTTGGCCGGGCTGGCATTGCCCTCCCCTCTGGGGCTTGCCGCAGGGTTCGACAAGAATGCCGAAGTGCCCATGGCGGCCTTGGCGCTCGGCTTCGGCTTTGCTGAGATCGGCACTGTCACGCCAAAGGCGCAGCCCGGCAATCCGCGCCCGCGCGTGTTCCGCGTCCCGGAGGCGCATGCGCTGATCAACCGGCTGGGCTTCAACAATGACGGGTTTGCGCCCGCCCTCGCACGGCTGAAGGCAGTGCGCCGCAATGGCGTGATCGGCGTCAATGTCGGGGCGAACAAGGACGCCGAAGACCGCATCGCCGACTATGTTGCGGGCATCGCGACGTTGTTCGAT
>JALOTE010000090.1 GCA_025458045.1 Rhizobiaceae bacterium | reverse complement strand
CCGAAGCCCTTGCCGGTCAGTACGATGGTGCGCGGGTCCTGCACGGTCGCATCAACGATTTCCGGGTTGCCGATGACGATTGTCTGCGCTTCCTTGGTGAGCTTGACGATCTTGGCCTGGTTCAGGACGACCTGGATGCCTTCACTTGCGGCAGCACCATGACCGAACAGGGCCACGCCAAATGCAACGGCGGCAACACGGAAAAGCGGGACAGAACGCGCCATGACTGAACTCCAACGATCACATTGCGCGAAAATGAACCTGTTTGGTGAATTTGGAGTTAAGCGGCGAGAGCATGCTGCAACTCAGTGGAAACCGGCCAATCGGAGAAAATACGCTCTAAATTATTGATTTCGATGGCTCTTTGCTTGTTTTGATGGTTCCATCAAGCCGCAGGATCATCGAGGCAGCCGTTTCGCAACCGGCCTTTTGCACGGCTTCTTCATCCTCTTTTCACCATGCGGCCAATGACATCTGCCGGTCGGGTGCGTTTGCCAATTGTTCAGCATCTTCCTTAAGCGGGCTGCAATCGCCGCCGCCTAATCTCGCTATACCGATGCGGTCGAAGAGCCGCCGGGAGCTGACAACCCAACAAGGAATGCCGCCATGACAAATCTCGTAGCACGCTTCGCCAAAGACGAATCGGGTGCAACCGCCATCGAATACGGCCTGATCGCCGCCCTCATCGCTGTCGCCATCATCGGCGGCGCGCGTGCTCTCGGCACCTCGCTGAACAACCGCTTCACCTCGCTGTCGACCACTGTCGCCAACCCGTGATCGCGGCGGGCAGGCCGGGCAACCGGCCTCCCGACGGAAAAAGCCCCGCAGGCGCGATCCTGCGGGGCTTTTGTTTGGCCTGTTGCGAGGCGCGGGTGTCTGGCGTCAGCGGCCGCGCCGGCCGGTTCTTGACCGGGCAACAAGGCCGGCAAGCTCCGCCTGCCGCCGCGTCCCGGTCTTTTCGAACACGCGCGACAGATGCGTGCGCAACGTCGAGAGGCTGATCCCGAGGCGCATGGCTGCCGCCTCGCGCCCGTGGCCCTCGCCGATCCGGAGCATGACCTTGGCCTCCGCCATTGTCAGTCCATGGGCGGCGCGCAGCACTTCAATGAGGGCGGGCTCGTCCGGCTGGGCGGCCGGGATGATGACAAGCGCAAGCCGCCTTTCCGAGCCGAACGGAAAAATGCTGCCAGGCGCCCTTGTCGGCACAATTTCGATGCGTCGTGCCGAACCGGGGCGGCAGGGCACATCGAGATGACCACCACGGATTTCGGTCGCACCGGGCGCGCAGGAGTGGATCAGCCGGCGCAGCGCATCGTCGATGCGCGGGTCGGCATGGCAGACGCGGTTGTTCATGATCCTCAGGCCCGGCGGCAGGTCGGCGGCGACCGGCAGGTCCAGCATCAGGCGGCCGATGCCGTCAACAATCAGCACGGTGTCGGACGCGGCGGCGCGCGGCACGTCCAGCACCAGTCTGGCCATGTCGAGTTGCAACAGCTTGCGCTGCACGCGCAGCGCCCGCATCAGATGCGGCAAGAGCAGCGCGAAACGCCGTCCGGCATGTTCGGTGAGCTCATCGGCATGCGAAGCGGCCTGCACGACGATCGAGGCAAATGCGCCATCGGCCAGCACCAGGTTGGAGGCGAGACGTTCAGCGCCGAAACCCGAGTTGCGCCAATATTCGTTGTGAAACTCCGACCGGAGGAACCTGTCACGGCCGGACGTGGCCAGCGACGTGACATGGCCGACCGGCGCAGACATTGTTGCCGGAATGGTCGGATCAAGCGACCACCAATGCGCGCCATAGGCGGCGACAAAGGCCGGGTCGGCCCGCGGGGCCGAAACCTCGGCAAGGTGCAGGGCAGGATCGGCATGAACCAGCGCCGCCCCCGCCATGGCGCAACTGTCAGCGAGCAGGGCCAGCGCCCGGTCCCAATCGCCGCTGCGGTCGGCGGCGGCGTAGATGGCGTCAATCGTCATGTGCAGTGACGGCAAATCGGCTCCCCCAAATTGGCACTTCGCAAGTCGGAACTTCGCAAGTCGGTGCTTCGTAGGCCGGCATCCCAGTTGACCTGAGGGGAAAGTCTAGCCGCTTCGCGCGGCTTGTCACCGGGTTTCCCGTCAAAACTCAGTGACCACATCGGACAGATGTCCGATGCGCGGGGCAGCCCGCACGGACTAGTCTGCCGCGTGGGACATGTCTGGCTTTTGGGGGCGACGGATGATGATCGGCAGATACACGCGGCACAACGGCTGGTCCGTCAACCTGCGGCGCGGGCTGGTTGCAATGTTGGCACCGGCGGCACTTGTATTTGTCCCGCACCTCGCCATCGCGCAATCCGTGCCGACCTCGACCACCCTGACCCAAAGCAGCCCTGCCAGCACATTCGGCCAGAGCGTGACGCTGACGGCCACGGTCGATGGCGGCGGCACAGGAACGCCGACGGGAACCGTGAACTTCCAGGACGGTCCGCTTGCGATTGGCGCGGCATCGCTCACGGCGCAAGGCATCGGCATTGCCAGCGTTTCACTGGGCGCTGACCATGCGTGCGCCCTCACCAATGGCGGCATGGTGTTCTGCTGGGGCGAGAATGCAAACGGCCAGTTGGGCAATGGCACTTTCATCCCCAGCTCGGTTCCGGTTGCCGTGACCGGCCTGACCGGTGTCACCCGCATTTCCGTCGGCGGTGACACAAGCTGCGCCCTGTTGGCGACAGGCTCCGTGCTGTGTTGGGGAGCGGGGACAGACGGACAGATCGGTGACGGCGCCCTCGTGGACCGAGGCGTGCCAACGGCGGTGTCCGGCGTTTCAGACGCGGTCACCGTTTCGACGAGCGGCTTCCACACTTGCGTTGCTCGGTCAAACGGCACCGCCCAATGCTGGGGCTACAATGACAGCGGCGAGCTCGGCAACGGCACGGTGGTCGATTCGGCAATTCCCGTAGCCGTCAGCATCACCGGCTTCGTGACCGCACTCGAAGTCAATTACAATAATTCCTGTGCGCTTCTGTCCACCGGCAATGTCCAGTGCTGGGGTTACAATTATTATGGCCAGCTTGGCAACGGCACAACGGCCGCGTCGTCTGTTCCCGTGACTGTGGCCAATCTCTCGGGTGTTGTGTCCGTCAGCTTGGGAGCCAACTATGCCTGCGCCAAAACAAGCGCAGGAGCACATCTGTGCTGGGGCGAAGGGAATGAAGGCAAGCTTGGCACTGGCGCGGACATCGACCAGACGATCCCGACGCCCATCACTGTCATCCCCGCTGCCGCCAATGTTGCAACCGGCAAAGGCGACACGACCTGCGCAGTGCTGGCGGACGGCACATTGAGGTGCTGGGGCGAAGGCTTCTCCGGCGAATTGGGCAATGGCGCCGTCCAAAACAGCCTGTCGGCTGTCACCGTCAGCGGCATTTCAAACGCCGCATCCGTTGCCGTCGGTGAACGCTTTGCCTGCGCGGTGCTCAGCACAGGCGGGTTGAAGTGCTGGGGCAGCGGCAATGACGGCAGGCTGGGCGCCAATGCGGTGGACCAATTCGTCAACGCGACCGCGATTTCCGGGCTCACATCCGTTGATGCGACCGCAACGCCTGCAACAGGGAGCAATTTCAGTTGCGTGCTGCAAACGACGGGCGGCATTCAGTGCTGGGGCAGCAACAGCAACGGACAGCTCGGCAACGCATCCGAGATCGACAGCATTGTTCCCGTTTCGGTGCTTGGCATCACGGATGCAACCGCGGTTTCGGCCGGGGGAAACTTTGCTTGCGCCATTGTGGCTGGCGGCGCAGTCAAATGCTGGGGCAGCAACAGCAGCGGGCAACTTGGCAATGGCACGTTCGCGACGTCTTTCCCGCCGGTCGCACCAAACCTTGTTGTCGGCATCACCGGCGCCACGGCGATTTCAGCCGGCGATCAGCATGCTTGCGCCGTGCTCGGCACCGGGCAGGTGCAATGCTGGGGCGCAGGCAGCAATGGCCGCCTCGGCAACAATTCAACCGCTTCCCAAGCGACACCTGTCGCCGTTTCGGGCATCACCAACGCGACTTCGGTCGAAGCGGGCAATGGCAGCCACAGCTGCGCCATCCTGGCAACGGGCGCCGTCCAATGCTGGGGGAATGGAATATCGGGCCAGCTTGGCAATGGCGCATCCCTTACCAGCAATGTTCCGGTCGCGGTTTCAGGGATCACCACGGCGCGCAATCTGGCCTTGGGCGCCAACCACAGCTGCGCGCGGCTCGACAACCAGCAGGTGCAGTGCTGGGGCTCCAACACGTTTTCCCAACTCGGGGGACCTTCGGCATCCAATCTGCCGTTGACCGTTGCAGGCATCAGCACGGCAACGCGGATCGCCGCCGGGGACGACCATACATGCGTGCGCCTTTCGAGCGGGATAGCGCAGTGCTGGGGCCGCGGAACCCATGGGCGCCTTGGTGACGGCAACCAGGCCACAAGCGCCACGCCCGTGACCGTTGCCGGGCTGTCCGGCGTGGGGCGCATCGCGGCTGGCGACGAGTTCAGTTGCGCCAATCAGGCGGATGGCACAGTCTATTGCTGGGGTCGGAACAATGCCGGCCAGATCGGGCGCTTCGGCACATCCGTCGATGTCCCCAATCCCATCGATGTCGCAAACATCAATCTGCTCAGCCTTGCTTCCGCGTCGCTGGCGGTGCCGCAACTCAGCGTGGGCGACCACAGTTTCACCGCGAGCTATGCCGGCGACGCCACCTTCTCCGGGTCCGCATCGGCGGCGCTCGCCCATGCGGTCGCCAAGGCGGCGCAGACGATCAGCTTCACCGGGCCGACCGGGCAGACATTCGCGCCGGGGTTGAGCGTGGGCCTGAGCGCCACGGCAACTTCCGGCCTGCCGGTTGCCTTCTCCTCTTCGACGCCGGTCATTTGTTCGGTTTCCGGCGCGATCGTGACGGTGCTGGCGGCAGGTACCTGCACCATTGACGCGACGCAGGGCGGCGACGGCAATTTCAACGCTGCGACGACCGTCCCGCAGAGTTTCGCCATCGCCAAGGCGGCGCAGACGATCAGCTTCACCGGGCCGGCGGCGCAGGTGTTTGCGCCGGGCCGCCGCGTCACCGTCGCGGCGACAACAAACTCCGGGCTGGCCGTCACGTTCTCCTCCACGACGCCCGCTGTCTGCACGGTTGCGGGTACAAGCGTCATACTGGTCGGGCCCGGAACATGCTCAATCACGGCGGCGCAGGCGGGCAATGGCAATTTCAATGCCGCTGCCGCCGTGGCGCGCGCCTTCTCGATCACCATAGGCCTCGGCGGCCAGACCCGTCCGCATGGCGTTGCGGTGCACAATCAGGGTCCGGCAGCCATCGCGATTCTGGGCACCGGTGCCGTCGTCGCCTATGCAGACCGCAAGACGGCCACCGGCCCGTTTGCGATCACCGTCCAGCGCCTGACAGCCACGGGCGCCGCGACAGGGGCAGCGGTGCAGGCCGCGGCACCGCTTGCCGGTGTCGGCGGAGCGCATGTGGCGGCCTTGACAACGGGCGGCTTCGTCGTGGTCTGGCACGGGCCGGACGCGTCGGGAACCGGCATCTTCGCGCAGCGTTTCACGGCCACCGGCGCGAAAACCGGTGGCGTCATCCCCGTCAATTCAGTGACAGCGGGCGCGCAGAGCTTTCCCAAAGTCGCGCCGCTTCCCGGCGGACAGTTCGTTGTCACATGGCAGACCCATTCGACAGCCAGCCTGAACGATATCGCCATGCGTCGTTTTTCGGCGACCGGGACGGCGCTTGGCCTGCAGGCAACCGTCAATACCTTGACACCGCGCAACCAGACCCGCCCCTCGATAGCGGCACTGGGCAGCGGAACATATGCGATCATCTGGTCGTCTGAAACGGCTGCCGCACGTTATGGCGTCCGCACCCGCCTTTTCCGTTCCACGGGAGTGGCGCTGACACCGGAGAAGGCTGTCGCAAGTCCCAGCCAATTGCTTGCGCCGCTGCCCGTCATCGTCACGCGCACCGGTTTGGGGGTCAACAGCGGTTTTGCGATGGCCTATGAGGTGTCCGAAACGGCGGCAGCCGCGATTCCGGCCAACATCCATGTCAAGACGATGAGCGTGACCGGCGTGATCGGCGCCACGATACGGGTCGCCAACAGCGTGACCGCCGGCCATCAGTCGGCCCCGGCCCTTGGCGCAACGCGGCTTGGTGGTTTCGCTGTCGCGTTCCAGACACCGGACGGCAGCAGCAACGGCATCTCGATGCGCCTTTTCAACGGCGGTGGCGTCCCCATGGCGCACGAAACACGGATCAACACCGTCCTGACGGGCGTCCAGTCCGCGCCCTCGGTCGCACCGCTGAAGGTCGGCACGACAACCGGTGCAACCGGCATCGTGGTCTGGACAACGCCCGGAACTCCCGTCGCCAACGGAACCGATCTGGCAGTGCGACGGTTTCAGGCAATGTGATCAAACCGGGCCGGGACGACGCAGTCACCGCGGCGCGGGAGGGCTGTGACCGGACGTCTTGAAGACCGGTCAGGCCGCAAACGCGCTGGCACCCTCGTCAGCCCGGAGCGCGATCGCGCGGAAGGCCTGGAACAATTCGCGCCCGATGCCAAACTCATTGGCGGCGAGATCCTTGGCCTGGATGGTGCGGGCTGCAAGTTCCTCTTCGGCCACCAGCAAGTCCAGCGAGCCGGTCACGGCGTCGAGCCGCACAATGTCGCCGTCCCGCACCTTGGCGATGAGACCGCCATCTTTCGCCTCCGGTGTCACGTGGATGGCGGCGGGCACCTTGCCCGAGGCGCCCGACATGCGGCCATCGGTGACGAGCGCCACCTTGAAGCCCTTGTCCTGCAACACGCCCAAGGTGGGCGTCAGCTTGTGCAGTTCCGGCATGCCGTTCGCCTTCGGTCCCTGATAGCGGATCACGGCAATGAAATCGCGGTTGAGTTCGCCCGCCTTGAACGCCTTGATCACGTCATCCTGCTGCTCGAACACGATGGCCGGCGCCTCCACCACATGGCGCTCCGGCTTGACCGCCGACACCTTGATGATCGCCGCCCCGAGATTGCCTTTCAGAAGCTTGATGCCGCCGGTCGGCTGATGCGCCTTGCTGATGGGGGCGAGCACGCTTTCGTCGCCGGATTTTTCAGGCGCAGGCACCCGCGCCACCGTCCCGTCAGCGTTGAGCTTTGCCTCAACCGCGTAATCCGCCATGCCTTCACCCCAGATGGTGCGGGCGTCGTCATGCAGCATGCCCTCGGACAGAAGCTCTCGCACGAGGAAGCCAAGGCCGCCCGCTGCATGGAAATGGTTCACATCGGCCGAACCGTTCGGATAGACACGGGCGAGCAGCGGCACCGCATCGGAAATGTCCGACATGTCCTGCCAGGTGAGGCGGATGCCAGCGGCGGCGGCCATGGCGATCAGGTGCAGCGTGTGGTTGGTGGAGCCCCCCGTGGTGCACAGGCCGACGATGGCGTTCACGAAGGAACGCTCGTCGATGATCTCGCCCGCAGGCCGGAAATCATTGCCAAGCGCCGTGATCGAGAGCGCGTGCTGGGCCGCTTCCGTCGTCAGCGCGTCGCGCAACGGCGTGCCGGGGTTGATGAAGGACGTGCCGGGCGTGTGCAGGCCCATCAGTTCCATCAGCATCTGGTTGGAATTGGCGGTGCCGTAGAAGGTGCAGGTGCCGGGACCATGATAGGATGCGCTTTCGGCTTCCAGCAGTTCCTTCCGGCCGACCTTGCCCTCGGCATAGAGTTGGCGGATGCGCGCCTTCTCATTGTTGGGCAGGCCCGATGTCATCGGACCGGCTGGGATGAACACGGCGGGCAGATGGCCGAAGGTCAGCGCCGCGATCACGAGGCCGGGCACGATCTTGTCGCAGACGCCGAGATAGGCCGCCGCATCGAACATGTTGTGCGACAGGCCGACAGCGGCCGCCATGGCAATCACGTCGCGCGAAAAGAGCGAGAGTTCCATGCCCGTCTGGCCTTGCGTCACGCCATCGCACATGGCGGGCACGCCGCCCGCCACCTGCGCCACGCCGCCGACCGCGCGCGCGGCATCCTTGATGCGCTGCGGATAGGTCTCGAAGGGCTGATGCGCCGAGAGCATGTCATTGTAGGCGGTGATGATGCCGAGATTGGCAACCACGTCGGCGGCAAGCGCCGCCTTGTCGGAGGTGCCGCAGGCGGCGAAGCCGTGCGCGAGGTTGCCGCAGGCCAGCCGCGAGCGCACCGGGCCTTTGGAAATGGCGGCGCGCACCCGCTCCAGATAGGCTTCGCGCCCCGGTTTCGAGCGCTCGACAATGCGGCGGGTGACGGCTTCGATCCGGCGGTTGGCGGCCATGGGTGGAAGTTCCTCGCGGGGGATGTCAGGCTTTGGGGGCCCAATAAATCGTCAATTTGTCGGCTGCATGGCGCAGCACCGCACGCACCGGCATTTTCGCCTCGTCGCCATCGGCGAGGGCCGCATCCAGCACGCCGCGCTTGTCGTCACCTTCGATGTGCAGGATGATGGCGCGCGCGCGCAGGATTTCCGCCAAGGTCAACGTCAGGCGCGGCACGCCCGCGCCGGGCGCGCGCATGGCGACAACGCGGGCGGTGTTGAACGGATCAAGGGCTTCGGCGAGCCGGTCCCCGCCGGGGAACAGCGAGGCCGTGTGCCCGTCACTGCCCATGCCGAGCACCAGCAGATCGAAGCCCGTTTCAGGCAGCGCATCGGCGGCGCGGCGCGCGGCGTCTTCGGCGGTCAGCGCCGCATGGTCGAACATCGGCGTGAACGCCGCCCGCGCGGCACTGCCCTGCATGAGGCGCTCGCGCACCAGATGCGCGTTCAACTGGTCGGAATCCGCCGGCACGCATCGCTCATCGACGAGATGGACATTCACCCGGTCCCAATCGAGCTTTTCAGCCGACAGGACGGAAAACAGCCGTTTCGGTGTCGAGCCTCCCGAGACGGCCAGATGCGCGCGGCCATCCGAACACAGCCGCTTGCCGAGGGCGAGGCGGATGTCGGCTGCAAGCCTCCCTGCCAGGTCATCCGGCGTGGCGAAGGCGTGAAAGGCCGGTTGAGCGGCAGCGGTTTTCTTCAAGGCGACAGCCATCGTCAGAACCCTTCATGCCAGGTGCGGCCGTCACGCTCGATCAGCGCGATGGACGAGGATGGGCCCCATGTGCCTGCCATGTAGGGGAGCGCCGGCTGGCCGGAGGACGCCCAGGAGGCAAGGATCGGGTCGATCCATGTCCAGGCCGCCTCAACCTCGTCGCGCCGCATGAACAGCGTCTGGTTGCCGCGGATGACGTCCATCAGCAGACGCTCATAGGCATCCGGGTTGCGCACCTTGAAGGCGTCGGCAAAGCTCATGTCGAGCGCGATGTGGCGCAGGCGCATGCCGCCCGGCCCCGGATCCTTGATCATGATCCATTGGCGGACCGCCTCATCGGGTTGCAGGCGGATGACAAGCTTGTTGGAAAACATCTTGCCCGCCGTCTCATCAAAGATCGAATGCGGCACCTTCTTGAAGGCGATGACGATTTCCGAGGCACGGTTGGTCAGCCGCTTGCCGGTGCGCAGATAAAACGGCACGCCGGCCCAGCGCCAGTTCGACACTTCCGCCTTGATGGCGACGAAAGTCTCGGTGTTGCTCTCCGCACCCAGTTCTTCCTGATAACCCTTGACGGCGCCGGTCGCGGAAGCCCCGGCGCGATACTGCCCGCGCACTGTCAGATCCGCCACATGCCCGTTGACGATGGGTTTCAGCGACCGCAGCACCTTCAGCTTCTCGTCACGCACTGCATCGGCGTCCGTCGAAGCGGGCGGCTCCATCGCCACAAGGCAGAGCAATTGCAGGATGTGGTTCTGCACCATGTCGCGCAGCGCGCCCGCCTTGTCATAATAGGTGACGCGGTCTTCGAGGCCGACGGTTTCCGACACGGTGATCTCGATGTGGTCGATGTGATCATTCGACCAGAGCGGCTCATAGAGCGAATTGGCGAAGCGCAGCGCCATCAGGTTCTGCACGGTTTCCTTGCCGAGATAATGGTCGATGCGGAAGATCCGCTTTTCGGCAAACACCGCGCCAATGGTGTCGTTCAACACCTTGGCCGAGGCGAGGTCCCGGCCGATCGGCTTCTCGACGATGATGCGCGCCTTCGGCGTCACCAGCCCGACATTTTTCAGCCGGCTGGCGATCTCGCCGAACAGGCTGGGGCTGACTGCGAGATAATAGGCGCGGATGCGTTCGGGCGCTTCATCAAGCAGGCTTGCCAGTTCCGGCCAACCCGCATCGCTCATCGCATCGACGCGGCGATAGTGCAGGCGGGCGAGGAACCGGCCAAGCTGCTCGTCATTCAATTCACCGGGCTTCAGATGCGTTGTCAGCGCCGCCTTGGCGAATTCGCGATAGGCCTCGTCCGTCATGTCGCTGCGCGAGGCGGCGATGATGCGCGTCGGTTCGGTGAACTGGCCCTCTTGCTGGCGGTGGTAGAGCGCGGGGAGCAATTTGCGCTCGGCCAAGTCGCCGGTGCCGCCAAAGACGACGCAATCAAACGGCTCGACGGGGATGATCTGGCTGGTCATCGAATTTGTCACGCTCATGGATCAAACGCCGCCCCTATAATCTAATCGATTAGACTGCGCCAGACCTGAATTCGTGCAACGAATGACAAAGGCTGGCGCACCGCGATGGGAACCAGCCTTGATCGGTGATTGATCCGCCTTTTGTCAGGCTTTCCGCTTCAAGGCGCGCTTCCACGGCAATGGCGTGGCCGCAAGCTTCACCCCCGCCGCCTTCAGCACACCGCGTGCGTTTGCCAGCGCGCCGGGGATGAGTTCGCGCGCTTGCAGGCGGTGCCGCTCGAACGGGCCGGGCATGGCGAGCCGCGCCGCAAGGTCGGCGGAAAAGCCGAAGCGGGCATAATACTCAGGGTCACCGACAAGGATGATCGACGAGAACCCGCGCCCCAGCGCCTCACCGATGGCCATCTGCATCAGCGCCTTGCCGATGCCCGCGCCCTGATGTTCCGGCGCAACAGCCAGCGGACCGAGCAGCAGCGCGCCTTCCAAGCCGTCGGCCGTCACGTGCCAGAGCTGCACCGTGCCGACCAGCGCGCCGGTTTCATCCTGCGCGCACAATGAAATCGCCGCCTGCCGCCCCTCACGGATGCGGTTTGATGCGCGGCGGAAGCGGATCTCGCCCATCACGCCGTCGAGCAGCGCCTCGCGCGCCGCGACCTGGTTGAGCCGCTCATTGACAATGGTGACAGCGGCCTTTTTCGGCAGCGCGGTGGATTTCATTTTGATGTTCATCAGCCTGTTCCTTTCCGGAACGAACCAAA
>JALOTE010000171.1 GCA_025458045.1 Rhizobiaceae bacterium | reverse complement strand
GATAGGCTCTGGCAACTGCGCGAAACGGCTTTTGCCCTCGGTGTTCAGCCAGAATCGCTGAGAAAATATGTCACGGTTTATCGATTTGTCTCTGCCCTCGAAGAACGGCACGCAGATCGTGCCGCATATCTTAAGTCGCTACCGGTGGTAGCTGCTGAAGCGTTCAAGAGGTGGGCTGAAAGGGAATTTTCAACAGCGTTGGCTGCGATGCAAACAGCCGAGACTCGAAGGCTTACCGCACGTATCATCATTCAAGAAGAACGCATTAGCCGGAATGTCTTTGCACTTGCAACGATTGGGCAGGTGTCCAGCCTTCGATCCCTGATGGAGGCCAACCTCCACGCTTTGAACTGTGTCGAGAGCGACAGAAATCTCACGCCGCGCATTCCGGCACTGTTTGATATCGGCGTTGATAGACTCGTCAGCCCGCCTGACAACTCAATATTGGCTTGGTGCGGCGTAGGGTGGTTAGCGAATGGCATCCGGTTCCCCGCTCCCGATGACGCGGCGGCTTCAGGATTGAGTCCCCAAAGCTCATTGAGTGCGACCGGCAGTTCGATTGGCTCAAGCCAACAACTCAAGCTTGCAATAATTGACGTGCCGGAGAGGGCTAACAGCAGGCCATATTCGAGCCAGGCGGGCTCAGTGATTGCTAAAGCCATGCTGGCCAGTCGATCTGTGTTCCTCGTGCTTATCAATCTTCCGGACCGAGAGGCATGGGAAGAGTATCTCGACTATGCCCCACCAACAGATATCGACCCACCACAATCAGGATCACTGCGCTCAATCGTCATGGAGGGGCTTGATCGTGGCAGCCATCTGGCTTGGCAACGAGAGATAGTCGAGAAGGCGTGGCTTGCTAGCGCACCTTTGGGAGGGCATGTCGTCATGTCGCATCCCGGCATTTGGCACGACGTGATGTTCACCAAGAGTATGCCATAGCCGCGCTGCAAAGGTCATTCTGGCTGGCTGCATTCATCCCGCAGCTCGGCATGTGCGCGTGTCGGTCTGAGTCCACTCCCATGTCCACTTTGTGCACGGATATGGCTGGAAACTGCTGGATTTGTGTGGATGTCACTCATTATGAAAACATAATGAAATCAATAGCATAAGACAGGGTTGGACATCATTTTGTCGGACTCCCTCTCCGCCACTTCCCGCTCGCGCGTCACGATTTGAACCCTGACAATAGGGCTGTGCGGCTGCGCCGTGCACGAGTTCATCCCCTGCCGTAGACATCCTCGTAGCGCACGATGTCGTCCTCGCCGAGGTAGCTGCCCGATTGCACCTCGATCAGTTCAAGCGGCACCTTGCCCGGGTTTTCCATGCGATGGACGGCGCCGAGCGGGATGTAAACCGACTGGTTTTCGCCGACGAGCTTCACCTCGTCATTGATCGTCACGCGCGCCGTGCCGGTGACGACGACCCAGTGCTCGGCGCGGTGCACATGGCTCTGCAGTGACAGGATCCCGCCCGGCTTCACCGTGATGCGCTTGACCTGGTAGCGCCCGCCCTTGTCGATCTGTTCATAGTCTCCCCACGGGCGGTAGGCGCGCAGATGCTCTGTCGCTTGGGCGCGGCCGGCCTTTTCGAGCGCCTTGACGAGGGTGCGCACCTCCTGCGCCTTGTCGCGCGGGGCGACAAGCACCGCATCGCGCGTTGCCACCACGATGAGGTCCTGCCCGCCGATCACCGTGGTCAGCGGCCCGGTTGAGTAAGCAAGCGTGTTCTTCGCGTCGAGCAGCACCACATCGCCGGTCGCGCTGTTGCCGTCGGCGTCCTTCTCGGCAATCTGCCAGGCGGCGTCCCATGAGCCGATGTCCGACCAGCGGAATGTCGACGGCATGACGGCCAGTTGCGCGGACTTTTCCATGATCGCGAAATCGACTGAAATGGCCCGCGCGCGCTTGAAGGCTTCGGGTTCCAGCCGGATGAAATCGAGGTCATGGAAGGCGTCGGAGACGGCGGCCTGCACATCGGCCAGAATGTCGGGCGCATGGGCTCGGGCTTCCCTCAGGAACGCGCCTGCCACAAACAGGAAATTGCCCGCGTTCCACAAGTGCCCTTCGGAGACGAGGCGTTCGGCGGTTACCGCATCGGGCTTTTCGACAAACCGCTCGACGGTGCGCACCGGCCCCATTCCGGGCAGCACATCGCCCGGCTTGATGTAGCCATAGCCTGTCGCCGGGTTGTCCGGCACGATGCCGAATGTCACGATCCGGCCTGCCCTTGCGGCAGGCGCGGCCTCGGCAACCGTGCGATTGAAATGGGCGGCATCGGGGATCGAATGGTCGGCGGCCAGCACCAGCACCAGCGCATCATCGCCATGGACGGCGCGCACATGGGCGGCGGCGGCGATGATCGCCGCGCAGCTGTCGCGGCGCGCCGGTTCAAGCAGGATTGTCGCGTCCTTGCTGAGCGCGCGCACCTGTTCGGCGACAAGGAAGCGCATTTCATGGCCCGCGACGATCAGGGGGGCCGCATAGCTGTTGGTCATCACGCGGGAAAGCGTCGCCTGCAGGAGCGATTCACGCCCGCCGAATGCGATGAGTTGCTTGGGGAAGGACTCGCGCGACGCGGGCCACAGGCGCGAGCCCGCCCCGCCGCACAAAATGACAGGCACAATCAGCGACATGGGCAGAAATCCGCATTTCCGGCGCTGCGGATGCAGGCCGCGCAGGCGGACCATGCGTGATCCGTGTTAACCCACAGTTAGCGCAGACAATGAGGGCACGCTATGCGGTAAGTCCGACCGGGGTATCCCCGCCATTACTGTGCAAACATCCAGTTGAGCACTTGACGCCAATCCGTCATGCGAATGGGCGTGCCGTGGCTGCCGGTCTCGAAACGCACCATGCGCGCCGGATAGCCGCCCGCCGCCAGTTGCCGGTGAAACTCCTCGACCTTCGCGATGGCGAACACGCTGTCATCGCTGCCATGGCCGATATAGACCGGCACGCGGTTGGCGTAGGCCTCCGACTGTTTCAACCGACCATCGGGCGAGAGATACAGCCCGCCATTGCGCGCGGCGAGATTCTTGATGCGGTTGAAATTGCCGCCGAACGTGTAGTCATCCACGCCCTGGCGGCGTGAGCCGCCCTGCCCGTGAATGTAGATGACAATGAAGCGAGCGCCCGCGCTGCGCCCTGCGGCAAATGTCTTGATGTCGCCAAGCGGCGTCGGAATCGTCAGGTCGGCCTGCTGGTCGCGCACGGTCAGAGATACATAATTGCGCTTCACGCGCTTTTCCGGCACCTCGTCGCGTTGATGGATGTCGCGCATCTTGTCATAGGCGACAGTGACGAAGCCCTCTTCCCACCCGCCCGAAACAATGCCGGGAAAGGCGAATTCGGCGTCCTTGTAGGGGGCCAAACCCTGCGCCGCTGCCGCGCCCGAAAGCAGCAGCTTGATTGTCAGCGCAGCTGCGCCAATTCGCGTTGCATGGCGAAAATGTCGAAGAAAACCGGATTGCCGGAAAAGATCTGCGCCCATTGCGCCAAGCCCATGGCGTGGCGCAAGGCATGGGCGAAGAACTGGGAACAGGTCCTCTACTGCTCTGACCGCTGCCAAAGCGAGGCGAAGGCGAAGCGGCGGGCATCGGGTCAAGGCGCGGGCTCCTGATGGTTTCCTGTCAGGCGTTCAAGATCAGGCGTGGCGGGTGAAGGCGTCAAGCGTGTCGAAGTCAATGACAGCCTGATCGCCGATCTCGACCAAATGCGTCGCAAGTCCTGAAGCGGCAATCAAGGGCTTTGCGCTCTCATCCCCATCCAAAGCGGAAATAGCGTCAAAAAGCAGGCGCGGCAGGATGACGGGGTTGCCGGGTTTGCCCTTGCAGGATGCGCGGATCACGGATGGAACGGTCTCGGCTGCAAAAGCTCCAGCCAGAGCGTCGCAATCAGCGCCCGTCACCAATGGCATGTCAGCCAGCATGATCAGCACACCTCCGGTTGCCGGATGGTCAGCCAGCACATGGCGCAGGGCGGCGGCAAGCGACGTGCCGAAGCCTTCGGCATGGCGGGGATTGTGGACGCGGATGAAATCTGGCCCGGCGGCGTCCGCCACGGCATCCCCGTCACGGCCCGTCACAAGGATGCGATGGGCGAAGCTGCGCGCGCTGCGCGCCGCCGTTGCGGCGTGGCTGGCCAAAGGAGCGCCGCGCCATGGCGTCAACAATTTGTTCGCACCGCCCATGCGGCGTGCATTCCCGGCCGCCATCAAGACGAGCGCAATCTCAGTCATCGATGATGTTTTCGGCGTGGTCACCGAGGCGGGGGCGCGGCCGTGTCGGGATTTCCATCAGCAAGCCGCCGACCCCCATGCGGGCAATGTCGCGCGAGGTCACCCGCAGACCCGCAAACAGCCGCGCCAGAACCCAGTCAAAGCCGTTCTCCTTGGGCGAACGCGCGCAGCCGGGCGCGCCGAGAACGATCCTGCCGCCCATCCTGCCGAGCACGAGCAGATTGCCCGGATCAACCGGCATGCCGACGCGTTCCACCGTGCCGCCAGCGAGGCGGATCGCCTCGGGAATGACATCCTGGTCACCGGTGACGGCGGACGCGCCGAACACCAGCACGATATCCGCCCTCGCCGCCCGGAGCATGGCCGAGAGCGCTTCCGCGTGATGCGGCACGCGCCCGGCAATGCGCATGTCGCCACCGAAGGACGCGATGCGGTCTGCCGTGACCGCTTCGGTTTTCGCAAGCACTGAGGCCTTCAATGACGGCAGTTCCGTCTGGATCAGCACCACCGATTTCGGACAGAACGCATGGAGCGCCAAAGCCCCCCGCAAGGGCAGTTCCAGCACCCTGCCGAGAATGTCGCCCGGAACGGCAAACGGGATGATCTTCACGGTCGCCAGCATCGCGCCTGCCTTCACGGCGGCAAAATCCGGCAGGGTGGCCAAAGTCACCGCCGGATCGATGGCGTTCAGCCGGTGGATCAGCGGCGCACGCACCCTGAACACACCGGCCTGTTCGGCAAAGATGTTCACGCGGCCCGCCGCGGCGGCATCGATGCGCAGGCTTGGCCCGGCCAGTTCGGCTGCCAATCGCGCCGCGGCGGCGTCCTCTGGCACATCGCCGGCATTGAGCCGTGCGGCGATGACATGGACGAGACCAGCCTGTTTCAACGCCGTGACATGCGCTGCGGTCAGCACGGTCCCCTTGGCCAAGCGCCCTGCCCCGGTGAGCATGCCGTGGGCGAGGATCGCCCCTTCGGCTTCATCGACCGGAACGGCGCCGAGCTTCACTGCGCAACGTCCTTTGCAAAATCCCCGAGCCGGAATGCCGCAATCACCTCGGCCAGAATGGCAACCGCGATTTCGGCCGGGCTCTGCGCGCCAATATTGACGCCGATCGGCGCGGCGATGCGGCGGATGTCGATTGCGCTCACGCCCGCGGCAAGCAGCCGCTCGACCCGTTTGCCGTGTGTCTTGCGGCTGCCCAGCGCGCCGACATAAAGGCAACC
>JALOTE010000089.1 GCA_025458045.1 Rhizobiaceae bacterium | reverse complement strand
TATTTCAACTGCGTGCATGTTCATGCGGGCTATCAGGTTGAGCCGCTCGATTCGCACCCGTCGGTGCGCCATCTCGATTGCCTGTTCGATCAGCTCACGCTCTCTGACAAGCTGGTGCACGCCTATTCGCTCGGCACCGAACGCATCGAAGATGCCATGGAGATGGTGCGCATCGCCGCCGGGCTGACGGCCGAAGAATTTGCCGCGTCGCCGCGCATGTTCACCAACATCAACTCGACATCGCCGCTCAAGCACGACAAGCCGATGCTGGATGGCGCGATGCGCATGGCGCGCAAGGGCCAGCCGACAATCATCACGCCGTTCACGCTGGCCGGTGCGATGAGCCCCATCACCATGGCGGGGACGGTTGCACAATCCATCGCCGAGGCGCTCATCGCTGTCGTGCTGCTGCAATGCGTGAAGCCCGGCACGCCCTGCGCCATCGGCACCTTCTCGTCCAACGTGGACATGAAAACCGGTGCGCCCGCCTTCGGCACGCCCGATTACATCCGCGCCACGCAGATGACCGGACAGATGGCCCGATTCTACAAGCTGCCGCTGCGCTCCTCCAACACCAACGCCACCAATTGCGTCGACGCGCAGGCGATGATCGAAAGCGCGCATTCGCTGTTTGCGGCGCTGACCTCCGGCACCAACTTCGTCTATCACGCGGCAGGATGGCTGGAGGGCGGGCTGTGCGCCTCGTTTGAGAAGTTCATCATCGATTGCGAGCAGATCCAGCAATTGCAGGCCTACATGAAACCTGTTGATTGGAGCGCAGAGGCGCTGGCGCTCGACACGGTGAAGGAAGTCGGTCCCGGCGGGCACTTCTTCGGCACGCAGCACACGCAGGACCGATACGAGACGGCGTTCTATTCGCCTTTCCTGTCTGACTGGTCGAATTTCGAGAACTGGCGCGATGCAGGCAGTGTCCAGACATTTGAACGAGCGTTCAAATTGGGTCAGCGTATCCTGAACGAATTCGAGCCCGCGCCGATGGACGACGCAATCAGGGCCGAGCTCGAAGATTTTGTCGCCCGGCGCAAGTCCGAAGGCGGCGCGCCGACCGATTTTTGAGAGCGAGGCCCCATGAAATCCCACTATCGTGCCATTGTCATCGGCGGCGGCGTCGTCGGCTGCTCCGTGCTCTACCACCTCGCCCGGGAGGGCTGGACGGACATTTGCCTGATCGAGCGCTCCGAACTCACGTCTGGCTCAAGCTGGCACGCGGCAGGTGGGTTCCATACGCTGAACGGGGACCCCAACGTCGCCAAACTGCAAGCCTACACCGTGCAGCTTTACAAGGAGATCGAGGAACTGTCGGGCCAGTCCTGCGGCCTGCACCTCACTGGCGGCGTGATGATGGCCGACACGCCGGAGCGCATGGATTTCCTGCGCCTCGCCCACGCCAAGGGCCGCTATCTCGGCATGCAGACCGAACTCATCACGCCGTCCGAAGCCAAGGCAATGTTCCCGCTGATGGACGAGAAGAATTTCGTCGGCGCGATGTGGGACCCGGTCGAAGGCCATCTCGACCCGTCAGGCACCACGCACGCCTATGCCAAGGCGGCCAAGAAGCTTGGCGCCGACATCGTGCTGCGCAACCGCGTGGTCGAATTGACGCAGAATGCCGATGGCATGTGGAACGTGGTCACCGAACAGGGCACTGTCACTTGTGAACACGTGGTCAATTGCGGCGGGCTGTGGGCGCGCGAGGTGGGCCGCATGGTGGGCATTGAACTCCCGCTTCTCGCCATGGAGCACATGTACCTTCTCACCGAGGACATGCCGGAGGTGATGGAATACAACAGGTCGACGGGCCGCGAACTGATCGGCGTCATCGATTTCAAGGGCGAAATCTATACGCGCCAGGAACGCAACGGCATCCTGCTTGGCACGTACGAGAAGGCCTGCAAGCCCTGGAGCGAGAAGGAAACGCCGTGGTCGTTCGGGCACGAGCTGCTCCAGCCCGACATTGACCGCATCGCTCCCTCGCTCGAAATCGGCTTCAGGCATTTCCCGGCCATCGAGAGGGCGGGTATCAAGCAGATCATCAACGGGCCGTTCACGTTTGCGCCCGACGGCAACCCGCTGGTCGGCCCGGTTCCGGGCCTCACCAATTTCTGGGTCGCCTGCGCTGTCATGGCGGGGTTCAGCCAGGGCGGCGGCGTTGGCCACGCACTGTCGCAATGGATGGTCAACGGCGATCCCGGCGCAGACATCTGGGGCATGGATGTCGCGCGCTTCGGCGAATGGGCGACGCTGCGCTACACCAACGCCAAAGTGCGCGAGAACTATTCGCGCCGCTTCTCCATCCGCTTTCCGAACGAGGAACTGCCCGCCGCACGGCCAGCCGAATCCACTCCGCTCTATGACGTGATGCGCCACGACAACAACGCGGTGATGGGCGACACCTGGGGCCTCGAAACGCCGCTCTGGTTTGCGCCGAAGGGCACGGAGGCGAAGGACATCCTCTCGTTCCGCCGCTCCAATGATTTCGAGCATGTCGGCAACGAGGTGCGCGCCACCCGCGAGGAGGTCGGCGTCACCGAGATCGCCAACTTCGCCAAATACACGGTCGAAGGTGCGGGCGCAGAATCCTTCCTTGACCGGCTGATGGCCAACAGCCTGCCGAAAACCGGGCGTCTCGTGTTGACGCCCATGCTGAATGAGTTCGGCAAAATCATCGGCGATTTCACCATCGCGCGCCTGCCTGCCAAAACAGGCCATCGCTTCATGATCTGGGGTTCTACGGCGGCGCAGCGCTACCACATGCGCTGGTTTGAAAGGCACCTGCCGAAGGATGGTTCAGTCGCCATCACGCGCCACCACCAGCAGCTTGTCGGCCTCTCCATCGCCGGGCCGCTGAGCCGCAAGGTTCTGGAAAAACTCGCCGACGCGGACGTATCGAACGCCGCGTTCAAATTCATGGACTGTCGCGAATTCGATGTGGCGGGCGTGCCCTGCATCGTCAACCGCGTCACCTATACAGGCGATCTCGGCTATGAAATCTGGATGAAGCCCGCCGGGCAGCGCCGCGTCTATGACGCGATCAAGGAGGCCGGCGCGGAATTCGGCCTGGTCGATTTCGGCATGCGCGCGCTGCTGTCGATGCGGCTGGAAAAGAACTTCCCGACGTGGTTCCGCGAATTGCGCCCCATCTATGGCCCGTTCGAGGGCGGGTTGGAGCGCTTCATCAAGCTGAACAAGGGCGATTTCATCGGCCGGGAGGCCGCAACGCGCGAAAAGGCGCAAGGCCCAAAGCTGATGCGAGTCTCGTTCATCGTGGATGCCGCCGATGCCGACGTGATGGGCGACGAGCCGGTTTGGGCGAAAACCGACACGGATTTCGGCGTGCTGGAACCGCCGCACCATTTCGGCGCGCCAAGGTTTGATGACAAGGGCAATGTCGTCTCAGGCAAGGCACCAATCTTGCCCCATGAGGGGGAGATGTCGCCGCAGGCGACAGAGGGGGGCGGTTCGGCCAAAGACCTCGGCCGCGTGACCGGGCCGGTCGATGGCAACGGCTGGCGCGTCGTCGGCTGGATCACCTCCGGCGGCTACGCCCACTCGGTCCGCCTCTCCATGGCGCAAGGCTATGTGCCTGCCGAACTCGCCACAGACGAAAGTGCAGGCATGTTCGAGATTGAAATCATGGGCGAACGCCGCCCGGCGCGGATCAACCTCTTGCCGCCGTTCGACCCGGACGGGGAGAAGATGCGGGGGTGAGGCGCTTCATCTCCAAAACGAGCAGTTTGGTCATCCTCGGGCTTGTCCCGAGGACCCAGCCTTCCTGCCGTGCTGAAAAAGATGGGTCCTCGGGACAAGCCCGAGGATGACGAAAGGGACAAGCCCGAGGATGACGACGGGGAGAAACAGCGCGCTTTCACTTTGAGGCGTGTTGTGGCGGCACCTCTTTCGTCGTCGCATATTCAACCCCTATCCCCGTCTCACCTCCGGATGCGTCACGGCCGTCAGGATGTCCGCCGCCTTGCCGATGACCTGGCTTGAATGGCCGACAATCAGCGGGTCGGGCCCGCGCACCACACTTTCGTCCTTGCCGGGGTAAGGCAGCGAGGAGAGGAAGTGCTGCATGCAATTGAGGCGTGCGCGCTTCTTGTCGTCGGATTTCACCACCGTCCACGGCGCGTCCGCGGTGTCGGTGTAGAAGAACATCGCTTCCTTGGCCTCGGTGTATGCTTCCCATTTGTCGAGCGAGGCCTTGTCGATGGGTGACAGCTTCCACTGCTTCAGCGGCTCGGCCTCGCGTTCGGCAAAGCGCTTGCGCTGTTCGTCGCGGGTGACCGAGAACCAGTATTTGAACAGGCGGATGCCGGAACGCACCAGCATGCGCTCCAATTCGGGCGCCTCGCGCATGAATTCGAGATAATCCTGCGGCTTGCAGAAGCCCATGACACGCTCGACGCCCGCCCGGTTGTACCATGAGCGGTCGAACATGACGATTTCGCCCGCCGCGGGCAGGTGCTGCACATAGCGCTGGAAATACCACTGGCTGGCCTCGCGTTCGGTCGGCTTTTCCAGCGCCACCACGCGCGCGCCGCGCGGGTTGAGATGCTCCATGAAGCGCTTGATGGTGCCGCCCTTGCCGGCAGCATCGCGCCCCTCGAAAATGATCACGATCTTCTGGCCGGTCTGCTTCACCCAGTCCTGAACTTTCAGCAGTTCCACCTGCAATTCGGCCTTGTGCTTTTCGTAAGGCGCGCGCGCCATGCGCCCGACATAGGGGTATTCACCGGTCTCGAAAGCCTGCCGGATATAGTCCGGGTCCTGCTTCAGGCGCGCGATGCGGGCGGCCGCGCTTTCCCCCGGCGCCTCAACGGTCGCGGGCTGCGGCATGGGTTGTGCGGCAATGGCCGCGACCGGCGCAATGGCAGCCGCTTTGCCGTTGCCCTTGGCTTTTGCTGTTTCCCCCGCCGGTTTACCGTCTGCGGATTTATCGATTTCGGCCATGGCTTCGCCCTCCTGATGCCTGATCTGCTCATCCAACTGCTGCACTTTTGTGACAGCCTGTCATTGAGCGATATCAATTCGCCTGCCCGGAATTGACCAGACATAAGGATTTCTTTATGTCTTTATCCCATTCCGTCCGCGCCCATCAAGAAAGCATCCGCCATGACCGTCCCTAACCCGCTTGCCGATCTGATTGCCAAGAAGGGCGTGCTGCTCGCCGATGGCGCGACCGGCACCAACCTGTTCCAGATGGGCTTGATGTCAGGCGATGCGCCGGAATTGTGGAACCTCGAATTTCCCGAGCGTATCACCAAGCTGCACCAGGATTTCGTCGATGCAGGCGCCGACATCATCCTCACCAACAGCTTCGGCGGCACGCGCCAGCGCCTGAAATTGCACCATGCGCAAGACCGCGTTCATGAAATCAACAAGGCGGCGGCCGAAATCGCCCGCGCCGTTGCCGACAAGGAGAAAGCCAGATCCGGCCGCACGGTCATCGTCGCGGGCTCCGTAGGCCCGACCGGCGAACTCTTCGTTCCGCTTGGCGCGCTGACGCATGAGGAGGCCGTCAATGCGTTTGCCGAACAGATGGAGGGCCTGAAAGCCGGCGGTGCGGACGTCGCATGGATCGAAACCATGAGCGCGCCGGAAGAGATCCGTGCTGCCGCCGAAGCCGCCATCCGCGTCGGCATGCCCTACACCTTCACGGGCTCGTTTGACACCGCGGGCAAGACGATGATGGGCCTCCACCCGCGCAACATCCATGGCGTGCTCGCCGATTTCGGCACCCAGCCGATCGCCGTGGGCGCCAATTGCGGCGTCGGCGCATCCGACATGCTGGCAACCCTGATCGACATGCATGGCGCTGCGCCCGACAAGCGCGTCATTGTCAAAGGCAATTGCGGCATCCCTGAATTCCAGGGCGAAAAGATCGTCTATTCCGGCACGCCGGAACTGATGAGCGAATATGTCAAGCTGGCTGTCGATGGCGGCGCGACGATCATCGGCGGCTGCTGCGGAACGTCAGCCCACCATCTCGCCGCAATGCGCAAGGCGCTGGACGCGCACAAAAAGCCGGAAGCCGCGCTGACTTTGGAACGCATCGTTTCGACCGTCGGCCCGCTGCGCAACACGACGGCCGATGAAGCAGGCGGCGGCCGCACAAGGGAACGGACGAACAGAAGAAGCCGGTGAATGGTGACGTGCCGGGTCGGCAGCTATCTGTCATCGCCGGGATGATCCCACTCCCTTGGTCATCCTCGGGCTTGTCCAGTTCCCTTAGTCATCCTCGGGCTTGTCCCGAGGACCCAGCGAATCTCGTGCCACATTCAAAGACTGGGTCCTAGACACAAGGCAGAGGATGATTGAGGGCGGGCAAAAGCGAAAATGGCTTTTGCTGCGACCTGCAGCGAAGGGCGCGCCAGCCTCGACCATTCAACCTCCGAACGCCTTTTGGTGAAACGCCTGCTGCTCGGCTGAATACCGGTACGCCGCGCCGACGGGGCAGGCGTTGCGCGCCAGGCAGCCGCCGGTCATGCATGGCTCCCCCTGCGGCGATGCGAGCTGCGCGCGGCAGGCTTGAACGTCCAATACAACCAGCGAAACGGCATTCACCGGACAGACGCTGAGGCACGGCTTCGCAGCGCATGTGTCACATGGATGGGCGACGGGCCGATGCTCGTCAAAATCAAACGATTGTTCAAATAAAATCGCGCCCCTGTAGGCGTGCCAAGGCCCGGCTTCGGGGTGCATCAAAAGGCCAAGCGGCCCGACTTTCAGCCCTTCCGCCCGCATCGCCCAACGCTGGAACGGCTGGTAGGGCGTGTCGGATGGATACACCGCCCGTCCGCAGACAGCATCTGCCGCGGCCCCGATGACCAGCTTTGACCAGGTGTCGAGGGGGTCGGCGATGCCGGGATGCATTGCATGCCACGCCCGGAATACCGGCCAGAAGCCGCCGCCCAAATGGCCGACAAGCACACCGGACCGAAGGCCGTCCGGCCCCTCGCCCGCCTCAAGCCGGAACAGTCCGCGCGGCATGAGGCCGCTTGCACCCAGCGCATTCCAGATCGCGTGTTCAATGTTCGCCATCAAGCCGCGCCGCCCGCCAGACGGAAGCATGGATCAGCCTGCCCACTTTAGCCCGGGCGTCATCGGGCTGTGTTCAGGTGAAGGCGTCGGGCATGGAGTCCTTCCTCTGTCTGACGAAGGTTTCCAGCGCCTCGCGCTTGGCGATGTCCAGCGCGGGGGCTTCGTATGAGCCGAGCCATTCACGCACCAGCTTGTTGGCGCGGTTTTCGACGCGACTTTCGCCTTCCGCCAGCCATTGCTCATAGGAATTGTTGTCGGCCAGCGGCGAGCGGTAGAACGCCGTCTGGAAATTCGCCTGCGTGTGGTCGCAGCCGAGGAAATGGCTGCCGGGGCCGACCTGGGCCAGCGCATCCATCGCCTGGCCGTTCTCGCTCAAGTCAACGCCTTCGCTCATGCGTTGCAGCATGCCGAGCTGGTCGGCGTCGAGCATGAATTTCTCATAGGACGAGACGAGGCCGCCCTCCAGCCAGCCGGCCGCGTGAAGCACGAAATTGGTGCCGGCCAGCAAGGTCATGTTGAGCGTGTTGGCGCTTTCATAGGCCGCCTGCGCGTCAGGCACCTTGGAGGCGCACAGCCCGCCGCCCGTCCGATAAGGGAGATTGAGACGGCGCGCCAATTGGGCGCACCCATAGGAAACAATCGACGGTTCGGGCGTGCCGAAGGTCGGCGCACCGGACTGCATGGAAATCGACGAGGCGAATGTGCCAAACACCACCGGCGCGCCGGGGCGGCACAATTGGGTGAAAGCGGCACCCGCCAGCACCTCGGCGAGGATCTGCGTCATCGTGCCGACGGCCGTCACCGGGCTCATGGCGCCCGACAGGATGAATGGCGTGATGATCGTCGCCTGGTTGGCGCGCGCATAGACCTTGGCCGCGCCAAGCATCGTGCCATCGAATGTCATGGGCGAGTTGGCGTTGATCAGGTTGATGACGACGGTGTTCTGGTCGACGAAATCTGTCCCGAACAGGATGCGGCACATGTGCAGCGTGTCCTCGGCACGTTCAGGCGCGGTGACCGAACCCATGAACGGCTTGTCTGAATAGAGCATGTGCGACAACACCATATCGAGGTGCCGCTTGTTGACCGGCACATCCACCGGCTCGCATACCGTCCCGCCTGAATGGTGCATGGACGGCGCCATGTAGGCGAGTTTCACGAAATTGCGGAAATCCTCGATCGTCGCGTAGCGGCGGTTGCCGTCAAGATCGCGCACGAAGGGCGGGCCGTAGACGGGCGCGAACACGGTCGCCTTGCCGCCGATCTGCACCGAGCGCGCCGGGTTGCGGGCATGCTGCGTGAAAACGGGCGGCGCGGTTTTCAGAAGCGCGCGGCACAGGCCAACGGGGAAACGCACACGCTCGCCTTGCACATCGGCCCCCGCGGCCTTCCACATGGAGAGCGCTTCCGGGTCGTCACGGAATTCGATGCCGATCTCTTGCAGCACACGGTCGGCGTTGCGCTCGACAATGGCGAGCGCCTCCTCGTCCAGCACCTCGAACACAGTGATGCGGCGCTGGATGAACGGCATGGAGATGCCGGGGCCGCCGCCACCGCGCGCAGCACGGCGCGCCGATGCTCCGCCGCGCCCGCGCCGTCCGCCGGTATCATTGGCTTCCGCCGGTTCGATGATGTCGGATGCGTCCATGACGCCCTCCCTTGGGTCGTGGTCAAGCGCGATGTCGCGCATGTCGCAAATGGATGACCGCAAGCTAAACTGCGCCACGAAAGGAACACGTCAAGCTGCGCCGTGCCTTGGCCGTGCGGCGACACGGGGCCAACAGTCGCACGGTGTCATTTCCGGCTGACAGACGTCGCATTCAGGCCATGGCCTTGACCCGCAAGACAAAATAATCAGATAGCGGCACACAATGCACCACCGCATGTTCGCAAGAGGGAAGCGCCATGTCCGACGATGAGATCATCCTGTCAGAACTTCCGGATGATGAACTTGTCCTGCAAATGATGGACGACCTCTATGACGGCCTCAAGGATGAGATTGTCGAGGGCGTCAACATTCTGCTGGAACGCGGGTGGACGCCCTATGCCGTGCTGACGGACGCACTGGTCGAGGGGATGCGCATTGTCGGCGAGGATTTCCGCGACGGCATCCTGTTCGTGCCGGAAGTGCTGCTTTCGGCGAACGCCATGAAAGCAGGCATGAACGTGCTTCGGCCGTTGCTCGCCGAAACCGGCGCGCCCAAAGTGGGCAAGATGGTGATCGGCACCGTCAAGGGTGATATCCACGACATCGGCAAGAACCTTGTCGGCATGATGATGGAGGGCGCCGGCTTTGAAGTCATCGATCTCGGCATCAACAACCCGGTCGAGAATTATCTGGCCGCCATCGAAGAGCACAAGCCGGACATCATCGGCATGTCCGCCCTGCTCACCACCACCATGCCCTATATGAAAGTCGTCATCGACACGCTGGTCGAGAAGGGTTTGCGTGACGAGCACATCGTGCTGGTGGGCGGCGCGCCGCTGAACGAGGAATTCGGCAAGGCCGTGGGCGCCGACGCCTATTGCCGGGATGCAGCTGTCGCGGTTGAGACCGCCAAGGAATTCATGAAGCGCAAGCACAATCAGGCTGCGAGGTCCTGACGATGGGCCGGGCCGCCCGCCATGCCGCGGCCCTGGCTCTCGCGCTCATCGCGCCGCCTTCCGCGCGCGCCGATGGTGAAGTCACCCGTCTGATCACGCCAAACGATACGCTTCGCCTTGATGCTTATGCAGCCACGCGCGCGGCAGCGCTTGGCGAAGCCCGCGCCGACGGAAATGCCGCAGACATCGCCGTGCTCGATGCACTCATAGGCGCAACGGACCTGCCGATCCGCGATTTTGATATCGCCGGACGGTGGAAATGCCGGACGATCAAGACCGGCAAGCTGCTTCCGATTGTCATCTATGGGTGGTTTGAGTGCAGTGTCGAAGACACCGACATAGGGTATGTCCTGCGCAAGACGACCGGCTCCCAGCGCACGACCGGACGTTTCTTCGACGATGGCGACAGCCGCATGATCTATCTGGGCAGCCTGCACGTCAATGACGAGCCGGTGAAGCCCTATGGAACAGGGCCGGAGACCGATCAGGTTGGTCTGGCGTTCCGCAACGCGGGCGGTGGCTGGCGCATCGAATTTCCGGCACCCTATTACGAGTCGCTGCTCGACATCCTTGAATTCAAGCGGCCGTGACATGGGCAAGAGTGACGCCACAGGCGCAACCCCAGGCGAACGCACCCGTGTCATCGCTTGCGGCATGATCGCGCGGGAAATCCTGGCGCTGAAAGACCGGTTGCAGCTTGACGCGCTGGATCTGGCCTGCCTGCCTGCCGATTTCCATCACCATCCGGAGCGCATCGCGCCTGCGATGGAGCAGGCGATCATCGCGGCAAAAGCGGAAGGGTTCACACGCATCTTTGCCGGCTATGCCGATTGCGGCACCGGCGGCGCGCTCGACGCGGTTCTGGCCCGCCACGGCGTCGCGCGCATCGAGGGGCCGCATTGCTTTTCGTTCTATGTGGGCAATGCGGCATTCGCCGCGCGGACTGACGCGCACATGACACATTTCTTCTGTACCGACTTCCTCGCCCGCCATTTCGACACCTTCCTGATCGCGCCGCTTGGGCTCGACCGGCACCCGGAATTGCGGGACATGTATTTTGGCCACTACACGCATCTTGTTTACCTTGCGCAGACCGTTGACCCTGTATTGGAGGAGAAGGCGCGTGCGGCGGCCAAACGCCTCGGCCTCGCCTATGTCTATGAACACACAGGGTATGGCGATCTGGCCGGTGCACTTCAGCACGCTGTCCAATCCGGCCAGGCCTGAGCGGGACGGGAACGCCTGATGGCCAAGGGACGCTGGCGCACACGCACGCGCGCGCTGCGCGACAAGCTGCGGAAGCTGCCCGCCCGCCGTCCGCTCAGCCATGTGCTGTTGCATTTCGGCCGGTACACGGAGTTGCCGACGAGTTTCGCCGCCTTGCGGGATGCGATCGGCGACCGCGGCATTGCGGCATTCCTGTTCTTTTTCGGCGCGTTCAACTGCCTGCCCTTGCCGCCCGGATCGTCGCTGGTCAGCGGCATCCCCTGCCTGATGCTGTCCTGGCAATTGATCCGCCGCCGCAAAGCCGCGTGGCTGCCGCAGCGCGTGCTCGACATTCCGGTGACCGAATCAACGCTCGAAATCGTCCGGCTGAAGCTGATCCCGAAATTGTTCTGGCTCGAAAAGTTCATCAAACCCCGCTACTGGC
Organism: Rhizobiaceae bacterium; assembly: GCA_025458045.1. Classification (GTDB taxonomy): domain Bacteria; phylum Pseudomonadota; class Alphaproteobacteria; order Rhizobiales; family Rhizobiaceae; genus JALOTE01. The sequence continues at coordinate 182 of JALOTE010000089.1, read as the reverse complement.
CGATGCTGCCGGGCCAGGATGAGGCGATCATCGGGCTGGTCTGCGCGTTTTTCTCCATCATTCTCATTTTGCCGATACCGCTCGGCAATTGGCTGCCTGCCTATGCGATCGCTGCGCTCGCATTGGCGTTGTTGCAACGCGATGGAGTGATGCTGCTCATTGGCGCGGCATTGTCGGTCGCC
>JALOTE010000170.1 GCA_025458045.1 Rhizobiaceae bacterium | reverse complement strand
GACCGGCATCGTGCTTGGTCTGCACGTCCTCGGGCCCGACGCAGGGGAACTGGCGCAAGCCTTCGGCGTGGCGCTGAAAGCACGCCTCACCAAAGCGGATTTCGACCGCACCATGGCCGTGCATCCGACGGCGGCAGAGGAACTGGTGACGATGTATCAGCCTAGCTACCGTGTCAGAGGCGGGGTTCGGCTCTGAGTGGCGGCAGTCTCGGGATGCGCTTCACGGTGTCTCCGGCGCGGCGTCGTAGATCACGGTCGGGTTGATCTCGTCATCGTAGCTTGCATCCACCTCGAAATGGACAAGCGCGAACTGCCCGTCGATAAAGCGGTAGCGCCCTGAGGATGACGCGTCACCAATGCCGCGCCATTTGGAAAAGCTCGTCATTTCGGCGGTCTGCGGATCGAAATACGCATTGACGAGGCGGTTGACCGCCGTGAAGCCTTCGACGTCGATGCGCAGAACCGCCTTTTCAAAATCGTCGTCCTGATAGACGGCGCGGAAACTGGGTTCCGCAAAGGAAACGAGGCTCGTCTCGCCGTAATCATCCGTCATCAGATAGACCGTGACGATGTTGTATGCGCCTGCCATGCAGAAAAACTCATGCAAGGTGAAGGTCCGCGCCGCCTGATCCGCGGCGTCGCCGTCCAGCTTCGTGACAATCGGCCAGGATTGGTATCCGCTGCCCTCCGGGACCTCGAAGGTGCACAGCGGCCCTGCTGCGGCTTTGGCCTGCATGAGAAGTTCCGGCGGTGCTTCGACGGATTGCGCATTTTCGCCTATGGCTGGCACCGTATCCGGTGCGGCCTGCTGAGCGGCGGCGGATGGTGCGGCAAGCGCTGCCAGCGCGGCGATGCAGGAAGCTTTTGCAAGGGTGGGGCTTGAGATGCGAATCACGGGCTTGGCCTCATCTCGGCGGTCATGACGTATTGGATGCTGCCATGATGACCAGCGCAAGGCTGAACGGCCACTGAATGCGAAAGTTGCTTGATTGAACAACAATCGGCCCGCCAACCGGGGGAGGAGGTCCGGTGGCGGGCCGTGTTTAGGGGTGGCGCCCGGTTTGGGAGGAGGTGGGGGCCACCCGGACCGCGCGCCGCTATTGGGAGGAGGGCGGGGCGCGGTATTCTTGAATTCCGGGTCGAGACTATGTGCCTCGACCGTTCATGCCCATGATATAGATCAAGATCGCGCTCTTGTGCAGTGCACAAATGATCAACACATGGTCTTACGCCTGTCAGGCGCGCCTGACGTCAAAAGCTGCGGAACTTGCCGCGTGCGATTTCACGCTGGCGACGTTCCAGATCAGCCATTGAGACAGACTGGTTCAGATAGGCGATTTCACGCTCCTGGCGGTTCCGGGCTGGCGTGAACAGGTTCAAAAGACCGAACGCTTTCATGGTCTTTCCTTTCTTTTCTGCTTCTTACGCAACGCAATATGGGCTTGTGCGGCGCACAATGGGAGGGGTGCGAAACGGAGGCAGCCATGCAAAAATGGCGGAGCTGGACAGTGATCCGACATGAAATTGGCGGAATTCAAACCTCGGCCACTGGATGACAGGACCGTCCACACATGCTTGTTTTCGCGCATCGGCACATGCGGTGCCGCTTCGCAGGGGGCGCGTGATGGCTGTGCTTCGGTTTTTGCGGTCGACCGGATTTCTCCTGATGCTCTGCATCACGCTTGCGTCAACCACAATCGCGATGGGGGTGTGGGCTGCGACCTTGTCGGTGAAGGTCGCCACGCTGACGGCCAGCGCGGCGGCGACACTTGTCCAGCACCGCAAGGAGATGGCACGCGCGGTCATGCGCGCGAAAGCGAAGGGCCGCGTGCGTCAGGCCGCCGTGGCGCTGCCCGTCATTGGCATTGCCGTCGTCGGTGCATTCGAGACTGCCGACTATCTTGAATGGAAAGCAGACAATCCGGACGGCGACCTCAATGACTATGGTTGCGAGATGGCAGCCGCAACCGCCGGCGTGGTCGACGAGGTGCTGGCAAGCCTGCCTCAGTCCATCCGTCCACCGAAGGATGTCATCGCTGGGCACATGCCGGCGTGTGAATGAGGTGTTCCGGCAAACGGCGAGCCGCTTGTGACGGTCCCGGCCGAAAGCACTTGGCCAGCTATTCCGCCGCCTTCAGCGCCGCCACCTGGCCGCGGTTCTTCATCAGCTTGAAGGTGAGCGAATCCATCAGCGCCTGGAACGACGCGTCGATGATGTTGTCGGACACGCCGACCGTCCACCATTTGGACCGCGTCGCATCCGTCGATTCGATCAGCACGCGGGTGACGGCTTCGGTGCCGCCGGTCAGGATGCGCACCTTGTAGTCGACCAATTCCAGATCGGCGATCTCGTCCTGGTAGCGGCCGAGATCCTTGCGCAGCGCACGGTCGAGCGCGTTCACCGGCCCTTGCCCTTCCGCCACCGACAGGCGCTCCTCGCCATCGATCTTCACTTTCACGATGGCGCATAGCCTTCCGCCTCGCGCTCCTTCACCAGTGCGATCAGCGTGTCGAGGCGCGGGTCAGCCTTGTCCACCTCGATGCCGCGATGGCCGAGTTCCGCAAGAAAATTGGATTTGCCGCCCTGATCGGACACCATGACCCGGCGGCGGTTGCCGACGGTCTCCGGCGGCACATGCTCATAGGTTTTCGGTTCCTTCACGATGGCCGAAGCATGGATGCCGGCCTTCGTCGCGAACGCCGATTGGCCCACATAAGGTGCCTGTGCATCAGGCGCGCGGTTCAGCATCTCGTCAAAGCCTTTGGAAAGCCGGGTGAGATTCTGGATGGCGCGGATCGGCACGCCGATCTCGAAGCGTTCCGCATAGAACGGTTTCAACGCCAGCGTCGGGATCAGCGTTGTCAGATTGGCGTTGCCGCAACGCTCGCCAATGCCGTTCAGCGTGCCCTGGATCTGGCGCGCGCCCCCCTCGATGGCGGCCAGTGAATTGGCGACAGCCTGGCCGGTATCATTGTGCGCATGGATGCCGAGGCGGTCACCGGGGATGCCCGCGTCGATCGCCGCGTCGACGGCAGCGCGCACCTCGGAAGGCTGCGTGCCACCATTGGTGTCGCACAGCACCACCCATCGCGCCCCCGCCCCGAAGGCCGCTTTCGCGACGGACAAGGCATAATCGGGGTTGGCCTTCCAACCATCAAAGAAATGCTCGCAATCGACCAGCGGCTCGAAGCCGCGCGCCTTGGCGGCTGCGACCGAGGCGCTGACATTTTCGAGGTTCTCGTCCAAGGTGCAGCCAAGCGCCACATGGACATGGTAATCCCACGCCTTTGCGACAAAGCAGATCGCATCGGCCTTGGCCGACAGGAGCGCCGCCAGTCCCGGATCGTTGGAGGCTGATACGCCGGCGCGCTTCGTCATGCCGAAGGCGGTGAACTTCGCTTTAGCGGTGCGCCTTTCTGCAAAAAAAGCCGTGTCGACCGGGTTGGCGCCCGGGTAGCCGCCTTCGATGAAATCGATCCCGAGTGCGTCCAGTTTGGCGGCGATGTCGATCTTTTCGGCGAGCGAAAAATCGACGCCCGGCGTCTGCTGGCCGTCGCGCAGCGTGGTGTCAAACAGGAAGATGCGGGCACGTTGCGTCATTTTTGGTGGGCACCGGTTGCTGTCAGGCGTTTGATCGGAAAAATACCTTCATCCTGAGGTGCGCCTTGCCTCGTGGTTCGAGGCTCGCAAGTGCTCGCACCTCACCATGAAGGCAAGAAGCCTCGAAGGACGCGGTTCCTCTGCGCGCCCGATCCCGTTTCAGATCACGCCCGCATAGAGCAAAACCGCGACCACGACCAGAACCACGATCACGCCCTTGATGGCGAAGCCGTAGAGCAGCCATTTCGGCATGGAGGCGTTGGGCTTTGGCGGTTCAGCCATGATGCGGCGTCCATTCATCGGTGTCGTGGTCCGGGTGCTGGTGGCTGATGACGCCGGCATTCCACGCCTCAAGCTTTTCCACCTGTTCCGGCGAGGCGTGCGGAACAGCGGCCAGCCTGTCGAAGCAGGCGCGGCGATAGTTTGCGTTCATCTGCAGGACGGGTTGGGCCTGATCCGGGTCATCCAGCGTGCCGATGGCGATTTCGATGCCGTAGGTTTCGTGCTCATAGGTCAGCGGCGTGCCGCAGGCGCTGCAAAAGCCGCGCTGATTGGTGTTGGAGGAGTGAAACAGCGTGCGGTTGCCGCGCGTCCATGTCACGCCGATGCTGGTGACGAGCGGCGCGAAGAAGTTTCCGAATGCCTTCTGGCACATGCGGCAATGACAGATCGTCGGGCGGCCCAAGCTTTCGCAACGGTAGCGTACCGCGCCGCACTGGCAGCCGCCGGTGATGGGTTTCGTGATTGGTTCGCCTGTCATGCGTGATCCTCCGCCAGCAGGGTTTCGGGGGGCCATTCCTCCGTGTCGCGGTCGGGGTGCTGGTAGCTGACGAGCGTTTCAAGAAATGCTGCCTCGTCCAGATCATCCATGGTGTGGCGCGGCGGCAGATGCGGCACGCCATCCGCCCAGGCGCGCTTGTTTTCAATGCCGAATGCGAGCACCGGCGGCAGCCTGTCGGGCTCGTCAAACGCGATGACGCTGAGCGCCAGCCCGTCCGGCGCGTCATAGGCGAGTGGCGTGCCGCAATCCCCACAAAAGCCGCGCCGCGCCGCATTGGAGGATTGGAACCATTTGGGCTTGCCGCGCGTCCACTGGACAGGATGTTCGCCGGGGCCGACCAATGCGAGGAACGGCGCCGCCGACGCTTTCTGGCACATGCGGCAATGACACACCGTCGCCACGCCCGGATGGCCGGTGACGCGAAAGCGCACCGCGCCGCATTGGCAGCCGCCGGACAGGGATTGTGCGCTGAGCAAGGTTTGGGTCTGTGTCATGGCGTTGTTCTTGCCGATGCAGGGCGCGTTGGCAAGGCGAGGCCAGATTAGGCGGGGTGAGGCGCGCAATGCTTCTGTTCCCGCCTTTGTGGCGAGAACCGATGACGCACGGGCAAGAAATCGGCCAGGGTTTCAGTTTGAAATTCCCTTCATCCTGAGGCGCTTTTTCCCTTTGTGCTTCGAGGCTCCCCTCCGGGCAAGCCCGAGGGTCGCACCTCAGCATGACGGGAAAAAGCCTCAAAGGACGGATTACAAACTAAGACCCGACCGGACGTTAGGCTCGCCGGAATCGATGACTGCCAGACGTTCAACGCCGCTTGACTGATTGAAGCGGCGAGCATAAAATGGCCGTGTTTTGTGGGTTTTCCTGCATTTTTGACCGATTTTGTCGTTTTTAGGTCCGCATTTGCGGCATGTCCATTCCGCAAATTTGATTTCCACTGTCACTGAGAAGACAAAAAAGGCTGCCTTGAAGCAGCCTTTCGATAGAAGTCGTGTGACGGGCCTCAGAGTTTCAAGTGCGAAACGTCGGCTTTTCGATAAATATATGTGCCGACTTCGTCCGGCGGGAACGCGGTCGCTTTGCCTGCGGACTCCAGAATTTTCAGCATGGTTTTCGGATGGATCCTTCTCTCGTCGGCGAGCTGTTTGCAGATCACGTTCTCGGCGAAGAATGCATCGGCCGTCTCAGGCATCACAACCGCATGGGGGCAACGATTAAGTGGATTGATTTCGGCGACAAGAAACGATTTGTAATGT
>JALOTE010000088.1 GCA_025458045.1 Rhizobiaceae bacterium | reverse complement strand
AAATGGTGCGGTCGAGAAGACTCGAACTTCCACGGGTTGCCCCACAGCGACCTCAACGCTGCGCGTCTACCAATTCCGCCACGACCGCACACACGTGGTAGGGCCGCAAGGCGACCGAGGGGGCGTCTAGCAAAGGGGTTTTGCGGCGGCAAGCCTGCAATTGCATTTCCATCATAAAATCCGCAGGACCCTGCAAATGCCGTGTTCTGCCGAAACCGCTTGCCTGCCGTCATCATTCCGCCGACATGATCCGGTGCGGGCGGCACGGCCCGTTGAGCTTCGTGACGCAAGGAGTGCCGGATGAACGCCGAACAGACAGCGGTAACGCAGCCGGAACGCACGATCTACGCCGACAATGGCGCGATTCGTCAGGACGTGCTGCTCTCCACCGCATCAGCGATCGCGGAGCGTGACACTGTCACCTTGAAGCGCGATGTGGCCGCCTTGCACGAGTCCGAGTTGGGCGATCTTCTGGCCGCACTCAAGCCCGATCAACGCGCGGCGCTTGTCAGCCTGCTGGGTGACGAGTTCGATTTCACCGCGCTCACCATGGTGGACGAAGCCGTCCGCCTGGAAATCGTCGACGCTCTGCCGAACGACGAGATCGCGCGCGCCGTGCGCGACATGGATTCCGACGATGCGGTCTATCTGCTCGAAGACCTCGACGCCGAGGACCAGGACGAGATCCTGTCGCAGCTTCCGTCCGCCGAACGGCTGAAACTCAAGCGTGCGCTGGACTACCCTGAGGAGTCCGCCGGGCGGCGCATGCAAACCGAATTCGTGGCGGTGCCGCCCTTCTGGACCGTCGGCCAGACGATTGACTACATGCGCGAGGAGCAGGGGCTGCCTGATCGCTTCTCGCAGATTTTTGTCATCGATCCCGGCTTCAAGCTGGTCGGCGCCGTCAATCTGGACCGGATCCTGCGGTCCAAGCGGACAACGAAAATCTCTGACATCATGCATGAAACGCGCCATGAGATCGCGGCCGAAACCGATCAGGAGGCGGCAGCGCAAATGTTTCAGCGCTATGACCTGCTGTCGGCCGCTGTTGTGGACGCCGACGGGCGGCTTGTCGGTGTGCTGACCATCGACGACATTGTCGATGTCATCCAGGAGGAGGCCGAAGAGGACATCAAGCGCCTTGGCGGTGTAGGCGACGAGGAACTCTCCGACAGCGTGGTTGAGACAGTCAAATCCCGCCTGCCATGGTTGCTGGTGAACCTCGTGACAGCGTTTGCCGCGGCCTCCGTCATCGGCCTGTTTGACGCGACGATTGAGAAGATCGTCGCACTCGCCGTGCTCATGCCCATTGTCGCCGGCATGGGCGGCAATGCCGGCTCGCAAACCATGACCGTGACAGTGCGCGCGCTCGCCACCAAGACGCTCGATGTCCACAATGCGCGTCGCGTCATCCGGCGCGAGTTCTTCGTCGGGTCTGTCAATGGCATGGTGTTCGCGCTGCTGATCGGCGGCATTGCGGCCCTGTGGTTCCAAAGCCCCGACATCGGCCTCATCATTGCCGCCGCGATGGCGATCAACATGGTCAATGCCGCGATGTCCGGCATCCTGGTGCCGCTCGCCCTGAAACGCATGGGCGCAGACCCGGCGGTGTCGTCGGCTGTCTTTGTCACGACCATGACGGATGTGATTGGCTTTTTCGCCTTTTTGGGTTTGGCAACCTTGTGGTTTTTTGCCGCTTGAGGCGGAGGCCAATTGCCGCTACGTTCTGACGTTAACGTAAGTGCGGCTCTGGAGTCGTGCGTCAATTGCGTCTGGAGGCGCAGTAAGTTGCGCGAGTATTACAGCATCACAGAATTGACGCGCGAGTTCGACATCTCGACGCGGACATTGCGCTTCTACGAGGACGAAGGCCTGATCCGCCCGCTGCGGCGCGGCCGCACGCGGCTGTACCGTCCGGCCGACCGGCATTTGCTCAAACAGATATTGCGGGGCAAGCGACTCGGTTTTTCGATCAATGAAATCAAGGACATCCTCAAGATGTACCGTGAGCCGCCCGGCGAGGTCGGCCAGCTCAATCTTCTGATTTCCAAGGTTGAGGAAAAGCGCGAGGAATTGCGCCAGAAACGCCGCGACATCGAGGAAACGCTGGCCGAGTTGAACCGTGTGGAGGAGACCTGCGTGGAGCGGCTGGCGGAGCTTGGCGTCTCGACCTGAGATTGTGGCGCGCACTCAGATCCAGCGCCGCACCTTCCTGCGATAGGCGAGCCATCCTGCCGGAAACTTCGCCTGCAAATGCGCTTCCTCGCGCAGGATGGCAAAATGCTGGGTCAGACCGCCAAGAACCAGCGCCAAAGGCCAGAACCACAGATTGCCGAGCGCAAGCCCGAGGCCGAACAGCAGCAACACATTGGCCAGATAGATGGGGTTGCGCGAGAAGGCAAACGGCCCGGAGGTCACCAGCTTTTGCGCGCCCTTGTGCGGCAGCACCGTGGTCCTGGCACGCTGAAGGGTCAGGATCGCCATCACATCGATGAGCAGCGCGCCGCCGGCGAGCACAATCCCAAACAGCCAAAACAACTCGCGGATCGGGGACGGCGCCCAAGGCAGCGGATAAAAGGACTGCGCGGCAAGCGCGGCAGCGATGGCGGCAACCAGCAGGACGGGCGGCCAAGGAAATCGGTTCGGACGGTCGGCGAGGGTCAAATGCTGAATTCCCGGGCAGCGCGAAGGAGGATCGAGTTTCACGGTGTTGCGGTCATCGCCGCGGTGCAGGTCTGGATCACGGACTGCACCGAAGCGTCTGACGCATCGGTCTCTGACAGTGACACGCCCATGTCCGTCAGGCGCTGGCTGACACAGGCGCAATAGACATCGCAGGCGTTGGCGTCAAAACTTTGGCCGCAGGCAGCCCGGCATTGCATCCCGAAAATCGCCGCCGCATCCGGCTTGGCAGGCGGAAATGCCTGGGAAACAAGCCAGATGCCTGCGATGAGCACCGGTTGGTGGACGAGATAGACCGCGAGGCTGCGGCGGCCGAGCCACATGAGCCCACGAGACAGCGGCCCGTGAAGAGTCGGGGCGGTGTCACGGCGCAGCGCCTGCCAGAGCCGAGCCAGCGCCATGCCTGCAAGGCTCCAGCCGAGCCATGGAAACACCGGAACAAAATCGTTTGAAGGGGGCGGCGACGGATCAAGCCCAAGAAACGCGATCCAATCCGCATGTGTCTCCAACCCTGACTGGGGCAGCATGAATGCGAGCACCGCCGCCAGCCAGACAAGGGCAACGGGCGCGCGCAGAAAAGCGAGGCCAACAAGTGATGCAAAAGCGATGTGGTGCAGGATGCCGAAAGTGATGACGCTGTCCGGGAAGGCATAGAGCGTGGCGGCGGTGATCGCCGCAGCGGCTGCGACGAGTTTGGCAAGCCGCAGCAGGAACCCGCGCCATTCGAGCGTTGGCGTCGCCGCCAGCACGAGACTGAACCCGGCGATCAAGAGAAAGCTGGCCGCAATGGCGCGCGCGAACCATTTGAGCGCGCCTGTCGTGGCGGTTGCGGGCGCCAGATAACCGAACAGTTCCAGATCCCATGTGAAATGATAAATCGCCATCGCGACGAGCGCGACGCCGCGCAAGACGTCAAGGAGCGGAAATCGGTTGCGCGGTGGCACATCGTGCGACGGCGCGGGGGAGAATGTGCGACTCATCGGGGCAACCTACAAGCGATCCGTCTCAAGGGGGAGAGACGGCCGGCCGCCGGGCGCGATTGCAGCGGCGCGTGGCTGCCCGACTTTCGCCGTATTTCAACTGGGCGGTTAACGTCGTCAAGCGATTGAAATTCATCGCATTGTCCGAAATCACGGCAGCGCAGGGCGGTCAAACCCGGGCGATATCGCCACATTTCAGCCTGATTAGGGATTGCTTAACCAAACCGCTTCGACTATCGGCGGCGCTCGCAATCACCGGCATCAGGCCGGCTCATTGAAGGTTCATCATGGAACATCAGGCAGGAAAGGCATGCTGGGGCGTCACGCTCCGCGCGATGCTGGGGTTCGTCGCACTCCTCGCGGTTTCCTACGCCATCGGCATCGCTTGAAGCATCCTGACGTCCTGCCGCTTCTGAGCGGTCGCGTCGCAATCTGACTATCCTCCACGTCAACGTGCCAATAGCGTCCCGCACGACTGTGGGAGGCTGCCGTGTTCTTGTCGGTTTTTGACGTGTTCAAGATCGGGATCGGCCCGTCGAGTTCGCATACGATGGGGCCGATGACGGCGGCGCGGCGCTTTCTGGACGAGATCGCGGCAGGCCAATGGGTCGGTCCTTCCGGTGTTGCCATCAGCCGGTTGCAGGCGCGGCTGCACGGGTCGCTTGCCTACACCGGTGTCGGTCACGCAACCGACCGAGCGGTCATCCTCGGGCTGGCGGGCCATCTGCCGCATCTGATCGATCCCGACGCGATGGACGGCATTGTCGAGACCGTCAGTCGCGAGAAGATTGTCAAGCCGGACGGTCACCCGGTTTACGATTTCGATCCGGCGCAGGATCTCGTGCTGGACCGCAAGACCCCGTTGCCCGGCCACGCCAATGGCATGAGCTTTTCCGGGCTGGATGCCGATTGCCGCGTGCTGGTCCGGCGCAACTATTTTTCTGTCGGCGGCGGCTTCGTGCAGTCGGAGGAGGAGTTGCAACTGGCGCGTGCGGCCATTGCAGCACCGGTGATGGCGGATGTGCCTTACCCGTTCCGCAACGCCGCCGAGATGCTCGACATGGCGGCACGCAGCGGCCTTTCCATTGCCGCGATGAAGCGGGCCAATGAGGAAACCGTGCGCAGCCGCGCCGACCTCGACGCCGGTCTTGACGCGCTGCACGACGCGATGATGGGCTGTATCGACCGCGGGCTGGCGCTGGACGGCATCTTGCCGGGCGGCCTCAAAGTGAAGCGGCGGGCCAAGGCGATTGCCGCGCAATTGTCGTCGGAGTGGCAATCAAACCGCTTCAACCCGATGCTCGCCAATGAATGGCTGGGCGTCTACGCCATGGCCGTCAATGAGGAAAACGCGGCGGGCGGGCGTGTCGTGACAGCGCCGACCAATGGCGCGGCGGGCGTCGTGCCGGCGGTGCTGCGGTATCTCAAACAATTCGCCGAAATCCCTTCGCGCGCGATGGTGCATGATTTCCTGCTGGCCGCGGCAGCGATTGGTGGCATCATCAAGCACAATGCATCGATTTCCGGCGCGGAGGTCGGCTGTCAGGGCGAGGTCGGGTCTGCGTCGGCGATGGCGGCGGCAGGCGTTGCGCAGGCGCTCGGCGGCACGCCCGCGCAGGTGGAAAACGCCGCTGAAATCGCGCTCGAACATCACCTCGGCATGACCTGCGATCCGGTCGGCGGGCTTGTGCAGGTGCCTTGCATCGAGCGCAACGGGCTTGGCGCGGTCAAGGCGGTGACGGCGGCGACCTTAGCGCTGCGCGGTGATGGCACACATTTCGTGCCGCTTGACGCCTGCATTGAGACCATGCGCCAGACCGGGCGCGACATGGACGAACGCTACAAGGAAACGAGCCAGGGCGGCCTTGCCGTCAATGTGGTCGCCTGTTGAGCTTGTCCGAATGCGTGGACAAGCCAAGCGCGGCCATTGACGAGCGCGTGCGGGCGACCACATTCGCGTCATGGTCCTGAACATCCTGAAACTCTGCGTCGGCGCGGATTCCGTCGAAGACCTCGAAGACTACATCGCCATGCGCTACCGGCGCGGCGGCGACTATCTCATTGACGGAAAGCCCTACCACACGACCCGCATGGTGCCTAAGCGGCTGGATGAAATCATTCCGGGCGGTTCGCTCTATTGGGTGATCAAGGGCAATGTGCAGGCGCGCCAACGCATCGCGTCGATTGTGCCATTCACCGGACCGGATGGTATCGGCCGGTGCAATCTGGTGCTCGAACGCGACGTCATCCGCACGCAGTGGCAGCCGCGCCGGGCTTTTCAAGGGTGGCGCTATTTGACCGAGGCCGACACGCCGGCAGACATGGGTGCTGGCGAGGGGGCTGCAGCGCTGCCGCCGGATCTGCGCAACACGCTGGCTGGCCTTGGTCTCCTTTGACCGGACCGGCATTGTCGTCGCAGGGGCGCTCCAGGTCTTGTCGCAAGGCGCGCAAGGTTCCATCTTCCGGCCCATGAGCAGCAAGGACATCAAGACGAGCGGCACGCAGCATGTGGCGGGGCCGGCCCGCCCGACGACGGATGTCGCGGCATTCATCGCTGCCGCCAAAGCGGCACCCGCACCCGGGTCCGGCCGCCTCATCCTTGCGCTTGACGCAACGATGAGCCGTCAGCCGACGTGGGACATGGCCTGCTCCCTGCAAGCGGAAATGTTTGCGGCCGCAGGCCGCAAGGCCGGGTTGGCTGTGCAACTGGTCTATTTTCGCGGCCATGGCGAAAGCCGCGCTTCGAAATTCGTCACCGACACGCGCGAACTGGCGCGGCTCATGACAGGTGTCACTTGTGCGGGCGGCCTGACCCAGATCGGCAAGGTGTTCAACCACGCATTGACCACGCATGCGAAAGCCAAGGTTTCGGCTCTGGTGTTCATCGGCGACGCATTCGAGGAACCGGTCGATGAAGTGGCCGATCTTGCGGGTCGGATGGGCCTCAACGGCATTCCCGCTTTCATCTTCCAGGAAGGCCATGACACCAAGGCGGAAATCGCGTTGAAGGAATGCGCAAGGCTCTCCGGCGGCGCATGGTTCCGCTTTGATCGTGCCGCGCCGGGCAAGCTTGCGGAATTGCTGAACGCGATTGCCGTCTATGCGTCAGCGGGTCGGGTGGCGCTCGCCGCCGACACAAGCGCGGGGGCGCGGCTGCTTTTGTCCAGCATGCCCGGCGGGCCGCGCACATGAATTTTCTCATCGGCGCGCTGGTTTTGGTCGCCGCCATCCTGTTGCTGCGCGGCTTTGTGTCAGCATCGCCCGCACAGGTGGCGAAAGCGGTGCGCCTTGCGCCCGCCGGTGCGCTCGGGCTTGCCAGCATCGTCGCGGCCTTGACCGGGCGCGCGGGGCTTGCAAGCCTGCTCTTCGGCGCGGCGGGTGCGCTTTATGCGCGGGCGCACCAGCGTTCGGGCGGGGTGGTGCAGCCCGAGTCCAGCGGTTCGTCGGTCGTGCGGACAGCCCTCATCGAGATGTCGCTCGATCATGACACGGGCGACATGGACGGGATGATGCTGTCCGGCCCGCATGAAGGCGCGCCGTTTTCCATGATGGACGAGTCCGTGCTGGGCGAGGTTCTCCGCGAAGTCAGCGCGGACGCCGACAGCCGCTCACTGCTCGAAACGTATCTTGACCGCAAGGCGCCCGGTTGGCGTGAGCGCTTTGATGCGCGGCCGGGCGACAGGCAGGGAGCCGCGCCAGGCACGGGCGCCATGACCGAGGAGGAAGCCTATCAGATCCTTGGCCTTGCTCCGGGGTCGGGGCCTGAGTTGGTCTTTCCTTGCGGCCCGCATCAACGCCGCCAAAGATCTGCTGTTGTCCGTTCATCGCAAAACCTGAACTCTGTACGCGCCTTTCGGCAGTTTACGCATCACACATTCCAACCGGCCCTTGCAGGCCGGGCCATTCTCAGCCTTCGACGGCGAAGCATTCGACCTTGGCTTTCTTCAACGCGTTGCAGGCTGCGACTGCGGCATCCTGCGAGCCGAATCCGGCGAAGCGGGCACGGTGCAAGGTCTGCCGGCGAGAACCTTGGCGGCCTTGCCGCGCGCCCTGTCGAGCAGGGCTTCGGCTCCGGAACGGCTGTCGGCGGCGGCAATCTGCACCATCCAGCCAGACGCCTGCGAGACCGACGCCGTGATCGTTTCGTCGATGGCGCCGACGGCGGCGGAGGGACGCCGGACCGGTTCTTGCGGCGCGAAGGCCGTCAATTCCTCGGGGCGCTGTTCGGGAACCGGCGCAACCACGCCTTTCGGCAGTTCCACGCCCTTGGCGGCAACCACAACATCGGCAGGCGCGGATTCGACCGGGGCCTTGGCGATCAGGTCACCACCATCACGGCGTGAGCCTTTGCCCAGATATTTGGCGACCAGCGCCCGCATCCGGGCATCGCGCTTGGCACCCGTTTGCCCGCCCATGACAACCGCCACGATGGAACGCCCGTTGGCCTTGGCCGACGTAACAAGATTGAAGCCGGAAGCGCGGATGTAACCCGTCTTGATGCCGTCGACACCTTCGACACGTCCGAGCAACTTGTTGTGATTGCGGTGCGTGCGCCCGGCAAAAGTGAAAGAACCCGCTTTGAAGTAGCCGTAATAGCGCGGAAAATGTTCGCGCAGCGCGATGCCGAGGCGAGCCATGTCGCGCGCCGTCGTCACCTGACGCGGATCGGGCAGGCCGGACGCATTGCGGAATGTCGTCGAGTTCATGCCGAGCGCGCGCGCCTTGCGCGTCATCATGCGGGCAAATTCCGCCTCCGTGCCGCCAAGGTTTTCCCCGACGACGGCTGCCGCGTCATTGGCCGACTTGGTGACAAGGCCGAGGATCGCCTGTTCGACGGTGATGGTTGAGCCCGCTTTGAGGCCGAGCTTGGAGGGCGAGGCACCCGCCGCGCGCGCCGACACGCGCAGCCGCGTGTTCTTGGACAGCTTGCCTTGCTGCATGCGCTCAAACACCATGTAGAGCGTCATCATCTTGGTCAGCGACGCCGGGTGGCGCGTCGCATCCGCGGACTCCGAATAGAGCGTCTTGCCAGTATTGGCATCGATCACGATGACCGCGTTTTTCGCGTTGGCCAGCGCATGCGTCGGCGCGCCTGCGATCAGGGACACAGCGATCATCAACGGGGCGGCAAGCCGCCGTACCAGCGGAACAAGGGCATGCATGGTCACTGGCAAAACCTCACAATCAACAGGCAACACGGGAATGCTTCATCATTGCCGCAGACGTTAGCCCGGCCAGCGTTACCAATCCGTTTAGGTTTCCAATTGGTGACCAGCTTGCATGGCCTTTGAAGGAACGCGGCTGAAGGAACGCGGCAGCGCATTGTTCGGCCCGGCGCGCAGCCAACTCTGTCTTTTGTGCGACGCGTCAATCCGGCTTGACAATTTGTGCGTTGCAACATAAATGGTTGTGCAGCGCATCACCCCGCGCGGGACGGCCAGACAAAGCCCAAGCCAACACATGAAACCAGAGGATCAGACCCATGATGAATTCGTTTGAAGACATGAACAAAGCCGGCAAGGACATGATGGACAACTCCATGAAGTCGGCTGCGGTCATCACCAAGGGCATGCAGACGCTCGCCACGGAAGCCGCTGATTTCACGAAGAAATCCTTCGAGGACGGCACCAAGGTCATGGAAAAGCTGATGGCCGTGAAAACGCTCGACAAGGCGTTTGAAGTCCAGACCGAATATGCCAAGTCCGCTTACGAAGCCTTCGTCGCCCAATCCACGAAAATGGGCGAACTGGTGACCGCGATGGCCAAGGACGCCTACAAGCCGTTCGAAGCTGCGATCGCCAAAGCGAAGTGATTTCGCTTTTGCGAGACTGAAGCCGCGCCGATCGTGTTCGGACGCGAGCCAGACGGGCCGGGTGCGTCAAGCGCCCGGCTTTTTTGTTTTGTGCCACAACCTCGGCTGCGCACTCCGGCATGAAGCCGCCCGGCAGTTTCCAGCGCCCGGACACAGATTGGTGATTGCAAGCCGCTGTGACGGTCTTACAATCCCCGCGTGGCATCCTATTTCAGGTGCTTCGTTTCGGGCCATCCGCCATGCCGGACACTGACATGCTGTTCATCTCCGCCGCCTCAACAGACAATGACGCGAAAGACTTTGGCACCCTGCGTGCCGCGCGCGCATCCGACGACGAGGGCGATGGCGGCCCTGGAGGGCCGAACCGCGGCACCGCCGTCATAGCCCGCACCAAGCCCAAGACGAAGCGGCCAAGCATGTATCGCGTCCTGCTGCTGAACGATGATTACACGCCCATGGAATTTGTCGTGCATGTGCTGGAGCGTTTCTTCCACAAGAACGCCGAAGAGGCGACGCGCATCATGCTGCATGTTCATCAGAACGGCGTCGGCGAATGCGGTGTCTACACCTACGAGGTCGCTGAAACCAAGGTTGTGCAGGTGATGGATCTGGCGCGCCAGCACCAGCACCCGCTTCAATGCGTGATGGAGAAGAAATAGCCCATGCCGACATTCTCAGACAGTCTGGAACAGGCCCTGCATCGCGCGCTGATCGTCGCCAATGAGCGGCATCATGAATATGCGACGCTGGAACACCTTCTGTTGTCGCTGCTCGATGACAGCGACGCAAGCGCCGTGCTGAACGCCTGCAACGTCGATGTGGAGGCGCTGCGCAAGACGGTGACGAAATATATCGACACCGAACTCACCAATCTCGCCACCGGCTATGACGAGGAAGCCAAACCGACAACGAGCTTTCAGCGCGTCATCCAGCGCGCTGTGATCCATGTGCAGTCGTCGGGCCGTGATGAGGTGACAGGGGCCAATGTGCTGGTCGCGATCTTTGCCGAGCGCGAAAGCCATGCGGCTTACTTCCTGCAAGAGCAGCAGATGACCCGCTATGACGCCGTCAACTTCATCTCGCATGGCATAGCCAAGCGGCCGGGCGCGACCGAAACGCGCAGCCCGCGCGGGGCTGAAGAGTCCGACGGCCAATCCTCCCAGGGGCAGGGCGGCGAGGACAAGGGCAAGAAGCAGGACGCGCTGACGGCCTTCTGCGTCAACCTCAACGAAAAGGCCAAGACCGGCAAGATCGACCCGCTGATCGGGCGCGCCAGCGAGATCAACCGGACGATCCAGGTGTTGTGTCGCCGCTCGAAGAACAACCCCCTTTATGTGGGCGATCCGGGGGTGGGCAAGACGGCGATCGCCGAGGGTCTTGCCAAACGCATTGTCGAGGGCGACGTGCCCGACGTCTTGCGCGGCGCGACAATTTTCTCGCTCGACATGGGCTCGCTTCTGGCCGGGACGCGGTATCGCGGTGATTTCGAGGAGCGCCTGAAGCAGGTTGTCAAGGAACTGGAGCAGACCAAGGGCGCTGTTTTGTTCATTGACGAAATCCACACCGTCATCGGCGCTGGTGCCACATCGGGCGGCGCGATGGATGCGTCGAACCTGCTGAAACCAGCGCTGTCCTCGGGTACGATCCGTTGCATCGGTTCAACGACTTACAAGGAATTCCGGCAGTTCTTCGAGAAGGACCGCGCGCTGGTGCGCCGATTCCAGAAGATCGATGTCAATGAGCCGTCCATCCCGGACGCCATCGAGATCATGAAGGGGCTGAAGCCCTATTTCGAGGAATTCCACAAGGTGCGCTACACGACGGACGCCATCAAGGCCGCCGTCGAATTGTCGGCCCGCTACATCAATGACCGCAAATTGCCGGACAAGGCGATTGACGTGATCGACGAAACAGGCGCGTCCCAGATGTTGCTGCCGGAAGCCAGGCGCCGCAAGACAATCACTATCAAGGAGATCGAGGCGACGGTTGCGACGATGGCGCGCATTCCGCCGAAATCCGTCTCCAAGGACGACGCGACCGTGCTCGCCAATCTGGAGAGCGACCTCAAACGCGTCGTCTACGGGCAGGATCTGGCGATTGAAGCCTTGTCGGCGGCGATCAAGCTGGCGAGGGCGGGCCTGCGCGAGCCGCAAAAACCCATCGGCTCCTATCTCTTCTCCGGCCCGACAGGCGTCGGCAAGACGGAGGTCGCCAACCAGCTCGCCAAAACCCTTGGCGTTGAACTGCTGCGGTTCGACATGTCGGAATATATGGAGCGCCACACAGTCAGCCGCCTGATTGGCGCACCTCCTGGCTATGTCGGCTTTGATCAGGGCGGGCTGCTCACCGACGGCATAGACCAGCACCCGCATTGCGTCCTGCTGCTGGATGAAATCGAGAAGGCGCATCCCGATCTCTACAACATCCTGCTGCAAGTGATGGATAATGGCCGCCTCACGGACCACAACGGCAAGCATGTCGATTTCCGCAACGTCGTCCTGATCATGACGACGAACGCCGGCGCATCGGACGCGCAGCGCAACGCCATCGGCTTCGGCTCGCAGAAGCGCGAGGGCGACGATGTGGAGGCGATCAACCGGTTGTTCACGCCGGAGTTCCGCAACCGGCTGGATGCGATCATCCCGTTTGCGCCGTTGCCTGCCCCGGTCATCAACAAGGTCGTGCAGAAATTCGTGCTGCAACTGGAAGCTCAGCTGGCTGAGCGCGACATCACCTTCGACCTTTCGGAGGATGCCGTCGAATGGCTTGCCGAGCGCGGATATGATGAACGCATGGGCGCGCGGCCTCTGGCACGTGTCATCCAGGAGCACATCAAGAAGCCGCTCGCCGACCGCATCCTGTTTGGTGACCTGAAGAACGGCGGCGTCGTCCGTGTCACGGTTGATCGCGAAGCGTCCATGGATGGCAAGCTTGTGCTCGGCCTTGTGCCACAGGATGCACCGGTCAGGCCGAAGAAGGAACAACCTGAAAAGGTCAAGAAGCCGGCCGCCAAGGCGGCGCTTAAAGCGGCACCCAAGAAGGGGGCAGCCAAGAAGTCGGCGCCAAACGGGCAGTCTGCGCCAAAAGCATTGGCCCCGGTTGTGCCGACGGTGCCGCGCCTGCCGCGCAAGAATTGATATCACTCCAGCGCGACCCTTGAAAATGCGGCCCCCGTGGCCGCATTTTTGTTGCATCGGCTGGCTACGCCAGTCATCGCCGATGCGGTATGCAGCAAGCCTTGTGCTGGCTCCGCCATTGAGGGAGGGCTTTCATGCCGCGCAGTCGTTTCGTTCGTTTGACATTGCCCGTCGTGGTCGCCGCCACGACACTGATCGGCCTGGCATCCGCTCCCGCACAAGACGGCGGCATGTCCGATGTGCTGCGCGGCTTTTTCAATGGCGGATCTGAGCAGCCCGGCGAACCGGCGCGTCGCGTGCCATTCAGCGCGGCAGAGGTTCAGCTGTCCTTCGCGCCGCTGGTGCAGCAAACCGCGCCTACGGTCGTCAACGTCTATGCCGAGCGGATGACGCGCCAGCGCACATCGCCGTTTGAAGGCGACCCGTTCTTCGAGCAATTCTTTGGCCGGGCATTCCGCCAAGCCCCGCCGCGTGTGCAGTCCTCGCTCGGCTCTGGCGTGATTGTCGGAGCCGATGGCGTGGTGGTGACGAATTTCCATGTCATCGAGGGCGCCGATCAAGTTCGCATCGCGCTGTCTGACGGACGCGAATATGACAGCCGTTTGATGCTTGCCGACAAGGAACTGGATCTCGCGGTTCTGAAGATCAATCCGGGCACGGAACTGGCGGCGCTGCCGCTTGCCGACAGCGATTTGATTGCCATCGGCGACCTCGTTCTGGCGATCGGCAATCCGTTCGGCGTCGGCCAGACGACGACCTCCGGCATCATTTCGGCGACCGCGCGCTCGCGCATCGGGGTTTCGGATTTCGGGTTCTTCATCCAGACGGATGCCGCGATCAATCCCGGCAATTCCGGCGGCGCCCTCATCAACATGGGCGGCGAACTGATCGGCATCAACACGGCGATATTCTCGCGCGGCGGAGGCTCCAACGGCATCGGCTTCGCCATCCCGTCGAACATGGTGCGCGCTGTTGTCGCGCAGGCTGTCGCCGGGTCCAGCCGCTTCGAACGGCCATGGATCGGTGCGGAGTTCGATGCGGTGACGCCCGAAATCGCGGACGCGCTGGGCATGGAGCGGCCGTTCGGCGCCATCGTCACCGGCGTCGCGCGCGATGGTCCGGCAGCCAAAGCCGGCTTGAAACCGGGTGACGTGATCGTGGCTGTCAATGCAGTCGAGATCGAGCACCCCGATGCGCTTGGCTACCGCCTGCTTGTGCATCAGGCGGGCGAGGCGGTGGCGATGACCGTGCGGCGACAAGCCCGTGACAGCGAGGTGCGCGTCATGCTGGCGCGCCAGCCGAAGGCGGGCGAGGGCGCCCAAGGCCGCATCATCATCGAGGGCGAGAGCCCGTTTGCCGGCGCGGTGCTGGCGCGCGACCGCGGGCCGGGCGTCCCGATCATCGATCTCGTTGAAGGTTCGACCGCGGCGCGCACCGGCTTCCGACCCGGTGACCGGATCGTCGCCCTGAATGGCGAAGAGGTGGCGACGCCGCAGGATGTGCAGCGTCTGGCCGCCGAGAACACCCGCTGGTGGCGCTTCACCATCGACCGTGATGGTGCCATCATCAACCAGGTGTTGCGGTTCTGACGAAGGCAATTCACGTGGGCGATCTATTTGGCGCGGGCGGCGCGGCACAGGCGATGGAAGGCGTGCGCCCGCTGGCCGACCGGATGCGCCCGCAGACGCTTGGTGAGGTCATCGGGCAGGAGCATCTGACCGGGCCGAATGGCATGCTGACGCGGATGCTTGAGGCCGATAGCCTCGGTTCCATGGTGTTCTGGGGTCCGCCCGGTACCGGAAAGACCACGGTTGCGCGGCTTTTGGCCGGACGCACGGGCACCCATTTCGAGCAGATATCGGCGATCTTCTCAGGAGTCGCCGATCTGAAGAAAGTGTTCGAGACGGCGCGCCACCGGCGCTCGAACGGCGTGACGACGCTGCTGTTTGTGGACGAGATCCACCGCTTCAACCGCGCGCAACTCGATTCGTTCCTGCCCGTCATGGAAGACGGGACGATCACGCTGATCGGGGCGACAACCGAAAACCCGTCCTTCGAGCTGAATGCCGCGCTGTTGTCGCGCGCCCGGGTGCTGACGTTTCACGCGTTGGACGAAGATGCGATCATCCGTATCCTTGAACGCGCCGAAGAACTGGAGGGCCGCGTACTGCCGCTCGATGACAGCGCGCGCGCCACGCTTGCAGCAATGGCCGACGGCGACGGCCGCGCGGCGCTGACGCTTGCCGAAGAGATCTGGCGGACAGCGCGGCCGGGCGAAATCCTAGATGCCGCGCGTTTGGCCGATGTCATCCAGCGCCGCGCGCCGATCTATGACAAGGGGCAGGACGGCCACTACAATCTGATCTCTGCACTGCACAAATCGGTGCGCGGCTCCGACCCGGATGCCGCTCTCTATTATCTGGCGCGCATGCTGGCGGGCGGCGAAGATCCGCTGTTCATCGTGCGGAGGCTCATTCGCATGGCCGTGGAGGATATCGGAATGGCCGATCCGCAGGCGCTGCTTGTCGCCAACGCGGCAAAGGACGCCTACCAGATGCTCGGTTCGCCGGAAGGCGAACTGGCGATCGCGCAGGCCTGCGTGCATGTCGCGACTGCGCCGAAATCGAACGCGCTCTATGTCGCCTTCAAGGCCGCGCAGGATGCGGCGCGCCGCCATGGCTCGCTGCCGCCGCCGAAGATAATCCTCAATGCGCCAACCGCGCTGATGAAATCGGAAGGGTATGGCGACGGTTACCGTTATGACCATGACGAGCCCGATGCCTTTTCCGGACAGGATTATTTCCCGGAACGGCTGGGGCGGCAGAGTTTCTACCGGCCGGTCGATCGTGGTTTTGAGCGTGAGGTGAAAAAGCGACTCGATTATTGGGCGCGGCTGCGCTCCGAACGGGGCGGCGCATGACGCCGATGCGCCGCCTGTTCCAGATGCAGACGCTGGAAATCGCGCTGTGCGACAGCGTCTGGCAGGTGTCGGAGGAGGATGCCGGGCGCGTCGTCATCACCGGCTCGCATGGAGGTTCGTCGTCGGCGGTTTTCGCCCTTGGCGTGCCAGCCTTGCTCTATGTCTTCAACGATGCCGGCCTTGGCAAGGACAATGCCGGCGTGGCGGGCCTGAAGCTGTTGAACGATGCGGGGATTGCCGCCGTCACCGTGTTCAACACATCGGCCCGCATCGGCGAAGCCGATGACACAATGGCCCATGGCATTGTTTCGCAGTGCAACAGGGCGGCCCATGCCATGGGGCTGCGCGCCGGGCAAAGCGTGGGTGATGTGCTGATGCTGCTGACGGTGTGAACGGTTTCGCCTTGTCGGCTGCCGCGCCGCATCGTATGCCCGCCCCGCCTCTCAGTTTGAACTCCGTCCTTCGAGGCTTTTGTCCCTTCATGCTGGGGGTCCGTTTTAGGACGGGCGAGACGAGTGGCTCGCCCCGGCGGAGCGAGCCTCGAAGCAGGGGACAAAAGCACCTCAGGATGAAGGAGTTCAAACACCGGCGCATTTGGTTTTTCGCCCATACCCAAGGTTTTTTCCAATGCTTGATATCCGCTGGATCCGTAACAACGCTGCACTTCTCGACACCGCGCTCGCCAATCGCGGCGCGGCGCCTTTGTCGGCATCGCTGATCGCCATGGATGACGCGCGGCGCGCCCACATCGCGAAAGTGCAAGAGGGGCAGACTCGCCGCAACGCCGTCGCCAAGGAGATCGGTGCGGCGATGGGCAAGGGCGACACCGCCACCGCCGAACGCCTGAAAGCGGAAGCCGCCGGCATCAAGGCGTTTCTGGGCGAGGCGGAAGCGGAAGAAAAGCGTCTGATCGATGCGCTGAACGATGCGCTGGCCCGCATCCCGAACGTGCCTGCCGATGACGTGCCTGTCGGCCCCGATGAAACCGCCAATGTGGAACTGCGCCGCGTGGGCGCGATCCGCAATCTCGAGGCCGCGCCGAAGGAGCATTATGAATTGGGCGAGGGCCTTGGCCTGATGGATTTTGAGCGGGCGGCGAAGATCTCCGGCGCGCGCTTCACCGTGCTGACGGGCGGCCTTGCACGGCTCGAACGCGCGCTTGGCCAGTTCATGCTGGACCTGCACACGAGCGAGCATGGCTACACGGAGGTGAACCCGCCGCTGTTGGTGAACAACGCGACATTCCGCGGCACGGGGCAATTGCCGAAGTTCGAGGAAGATCTCTTTTTTGTGTCGCATGGCAACGACCGCCTCGGCCTGATCCCCACCGCCGAAGTGCCGATGACAAATCTCGTCGCCGGTGAAATCCTTGCCGACAAGGAGTTGCCGCTGCGCTTCACCGCGCTCACCCCATGTTTCCGCTCTGAGGCGGGCTCGGCCGGGCGTGACACGCGCGGCATGCTGCGCCAGCACCAGTTCATGAAGGTGGAACTCGTCTCGATCACCACGCCGGAAACCTCGCGCGACGAGCATGAGCGTATGACGAAATGCGCGGAAGAAGTGCTCAAGCGCCTCGACATTCCGTTCCGCACCATCGTGCTTTCCACCGGGGACATGGGTTTTGGCGCGCAGAAAACCTATGACATCGAGGCGTGGCTGCCGGGGCAGAACACGTTCCGCGAGATTTCGTCCTGCTCCAATTGCGGGGATTTCCAGGCGCGCCGCATGAATGCACGCACACGCGCCGGGCAGGGGGCCGATACACGCTTTGTCCACACGCTGAACGGCTCAGGCGTCGCGGTCGGCCGCGCGCTGATCGCGGTCATGGAGAATTACCAGAACGCCGATGGTTCGATCACCGTGCCCGAAGTGCTGCGCAGCTACATGGGCGGGGTGGGTGTGATCCGGCGTGCGGATTTGCGATGAGCGCCAAGCGTTCTTCACCCTGAGGTGCATTTTTCCTCGTGGTTCGAGGCTCGCCTTGCTCGCACCTCACCATGAAGGAAAAATGCCTCGAAGGGCGAAGGCGTGGTTGTTCTTTCCCCACCAGCCAAGGATTTGCCATGCGCATTCTTCTTTCCAATGATGACGGAATCCACGCGCCGGGCCTTGAGGTTCTGGAACGCATTGCCCGGCAGTTTTCCGATGACATCTGGGTTGTCGCCCCGGAGAGCGATCAATCAGGCGTTGGCCACGGGCTTTCCATCTCCATGCCGCTGCGCGCGCGCCCTGCCGGTGACCGGCGCTTTGCCATTTCCGGCACGCCGACCGATTGCGTGATCATCGCGGTGAAGCAATTGATGGACAGCCCGCCGGACCTGATCCTGTCGGGTGTCAACTCCGGCCAGAACATCGCCGATGACGTGACCTATTCGGGCACGGTCGCCGCCGCGATGGAAGGCGCGCTGATCGGCATCCGCTCAGTGGCGCTCAGCCAGGCCCACACCATCAAGGACGGCGCGCGCCATGTCCCGTGGGAGGTCGCCGCCGCCCATGGGGCGGCCGTGCTTGACAAGACGCTCGGCGTGGCCTTGTCGCCCGACCGGTTCGTCAACATCAACTTCCCCAACTGCCTGCCCGATGCGGTGGAGGGGATCGAGGTGACGCGGCAGGGCCGCCTCAACCATGGCCTGTTGATCGACCGGCGTCTGGATGGGCGCAATTTTCCTTATCACTGGATCACGTTTGACCGCTCCGAACCGCCGGTCGAACCGGGCACCGAGCTTCACGCCTTGCGCAACCGGCGCATTTCGGTTTCCGTTCTGACGTTCGATCTGACAGACCATGAGTCGAACCGGGCAATGCAGGCGGCATTTGGATGAAGCTGACCCTTTCGGACCGCGAGGGATTTGCCTCCTTCCTGCTGCGCGCGCGCGGCCTTGGCATACGCGACGCGGCATTGCTTTCGGCGATGGAGGCCATTCCGCGCCGCGCCTTTGCGCCGCCGCTTCATGCAGGCTCCGCCTATGGTGCGCGGTCTATCCCCATTGACTGCGGCGAAACGCTGGAAGGGCTTGATGTTCAGGCGCGTCTGCTTGCGGCGCTTGGCGTGGAGGCAAAACACCGCGTTCTCGAAATCGGCACGGGCAGCGGGTACACGACAGCGGTGCTGGCGCGCCTTGCGGGCCGTGTGCTGTCGATTGAGCGCTACCGGCGGCTGGCGGAGGCCGCTCGCCATCGGCTCGACCAGTTGACGATCAAGAACGCCATCATCCGCCATGGCGATGCGACGGTGCTCGACGCCGCCGACGGCACGTTTGACCGGGTCATTTCATGGGTGGCGTTCGAGACATTGCCGCGTCATTTCGTCGACATCGTCTCCAGCCAGGGCGTCATGATCGCACCCATCGGCGCCAATGAGACCGTGCAGCGCATTGCGCGGCTTCACAAGGTCGGCAGCCGCTTTGAACGCGAGGATGTCGGCGAGGGCCGCTTCACTCTGATTGCAGGCGGCATGCCCGCCATTCTGTGACGGTCGTTGCAGCCAGTGTGGTGAACAGGCGGTTTCGCTTAACCGCGCAGTAACCCTGACGCGCTTTAATGAAGCCAGTCGGTTTTGCGTTCGTCAGTCTGGTGGTTGAGTATGCGTATTTTGCGTCTGTCGACTTCGTCGATCGCCCTCATCCGTGTTTCGGCATGTCTTGCCGGCATGGCCGCCCTGTCGGGCTGCAGTTCGGATGCGACCCGTTTCCAGAGCATGTTCACATCGGTGCAGCGCCCCGCCGCCGCCCAGCCCCTGCCTGCCGGTGTCGATGCGATGTCCACCGCGTCGGTCCAGCCGCCGCGCGTCGGGCAGCTGGTCAATGGCGTGCCGCGCCCGGTCGCCAATGTCGGCGCCGCC
>JALOTE010000087.1 GCA_025458045.1 Rhizobiaceae bacterium | reverse complement strand
TGCGCGACGGCAGACATGCCCGCGCCACAGACGCCGATGAAATGGGCTTTGGGTTTGTCGGCCTTTGCAGGTTCACTCATGGCGGCTCCGCGAATCGTTTGCGCGACCATGAATCAGTTGTTCCCAAACGAGCAATGGCGCAGGCCTACTTCACCGCGCCGGCCGTCATGCCTTTGATGATGTAACGTTCGAGCGCGATGCCGATGATGATCAAGGGCAGGATCGCCGCCGTCGACAGCGCCGCCATCGACCACCATGAAATGCCCTGGCTGCCGGTCTGGCTTGCCACCATCACCGGCAAGGTGGACGAGTTGGTGGAGGCAAGCAGGGCCGCGAAGAAATACTCGTTCCAGCACAGGATGACCGACAGGACGAAGGCCGCCACCATGCCCGGCAATGCGATGGGAAGCACGATGGAAATGAACGCCCCCCATGTCGAAAGCCCGTCCACCAGCGCCGCCTCCTCCAGTTCCATGGGGATCGCCTCGAACTGGTCGCGCATGATCCAGATGACGATGGGCAGCACCATCAGCGTGTAGAGCATGATGAGGCCGGTCAGCGTGTCGCGCAGGTCCAGTTCGCGGTAGAGGACGAGGAAGGGCAACGCCAGCACCACAGGCGGCAGGATCAACTGCGACAGGAAGAAGAACGAGATGTCGTTGTTGCGCATCCATAGCCAACGATATTTGAAACGTGTCAGCCCGTAGGCCGCAAGCGACCCGACGATGATGGCGAGGATTGACGCTCCGAGCGAGGCGATCAGCGAGTTGAAGAAGCGCTTGAGAAACTCGTCGCGCACGGTGGAGGTTTCAAAGATCGTGTCGGGAGACAGGCCGATCGAGCGCCAGCCGCGCCAGTCAATCGCGTAGTCGACCCATGGGATGAGGTCGCCTTTCATCACGTTCGGCGCGGCCTTGAACGAGGTCGTGAGCGTCCAGTAGATGGGGAACAGGCAGATGATCGTCCACAGGATGAGGGTGCTGTAAATCGCGGTGCGGCCAAGCCACCATTTGGCGCGTTCGGCGGCGGGCATGGGCGGCGGCACATAGGCCGTGTGCGCGGCGGAGTTCATGTCAGGTTTCTCCGCCAGCGATTGACCAGTTTCAAAAGCAGCGTGATGAACACGATGATCAGGATCAGATAGGTCATCGCCATCATCGTGCCGTAGCCGACATTCGACCTGTCACGATATTCGCGGAAGATGAAGCTGGTCACGGAGTCGGTCGCGCCGCCGGGCCCGCCGGATGTGACGTTGATGATGATGTCGGCGATCTTCAATTTGAAGATGATGCGCAGGATGATGGCGGTGATCGACACCGGGATCATCAGCGGGAAGGTCACGCCCCAGAAGGTTTGCCAGGCGTTTGCGCCGTCAACCTGAGCGGCCTCGGTCACATCCTTCGGCAGCGCCTGAAGCCCCGCCAGCAGCATGATCATCATGAACGGGATGAAGGTCCAGGCGTCCATCGCCTGAATGGAGAGTTTGGCGATCCACGGGTCGCCGAAGAACGACGGACTGTCGACACCCAGCCATTTGAGGAAATTGGCAAGCGGGCCGAAGCGAACCTCCATCATCGACTTGCCGATCATCCACGACACCGCGACGGGCGACAGCATCAGCGGCAGCAGGAAGGCGACGCGGAAGAATTTGCGCGCGCGGATCTGCGCGTTGAGCAACAGCGCCAGCCCGAAGGCGATCACATATTCAACCAGCACCATGGCGACATAGAAGACCATGTTGCCAAGCGCGTTCCAGAAGAACGGGTCGGCAAGCATCTGCCAGAAATTGGCAAGCCCGTTGAATTTCATGCCGTCCTGGCTGGCGAGGTTCCAGTCGGTCAGGGCGATGTAGAAGCCGAACAATGTCGGGAAGATCACCATGGCAACCGTGAAAAGCACAGCGGGCAGGATGAACAGCGCGCGCTTGCCCTGCTCACCATGCGCGACAACCTGCGCCACGCCGAGTGCCACGCCCCACGCGCCATAGGCATAGAGCACCGGCCGCCATGACGAAAAGCCGGATGCGGTGATGCCTGCGGCAAACAGCGTCTGGTACAGCGCGACAATCGCCAGCAGCGCCGTCGCACCCCACGTGACCATCCCGCCGAGGCGCTGCCGCTCAGGCGTGGTTTCACCATAGTTGAGAGGAGTGGGTGTCGGGGTCATGCCAGCTTCTGTTTGCGCCGCCTGGCATCACTTGGCGTCGACCGCTGCCTTCATCCTGAGGTGCCGTGCATTCCTCGTGCTTCGAGGCTCGCTTCGCTCGCACCTCAGCATGAAGGGAATGCACGGCCTCCAAGGACGAAGGCAAACCACATGCTTGAAATTCAGGAGAGACCGGCGGCGGCAGCCGCCGCCGGCATCGGTTCAGGCCGGTCCGGCATCACATGCCGAGCGAGGCCTTGTAGAGCGCGATCTGGCTGTCACGGCCGATCTGGTCGGTCAGTTTCTCCCACGCGGCCGCAATCGCATCGGCGGTTTCCTGAGCCGATTTGTACTGGCCCGCATAGCCCTTCGCCAATTCATCCTCGGCAACCGAGTAATACTGGAAGATGCCGGGGATGCGCGGTTCGATGGCGGCGTTCGGATGGTTGTAGCTGTCCGCGTTGGAGCCGAGATAATCCTCGACATAGGCGCGGTCATAGCCTGCCGCTTCCCACTCGTCGAAGTTGAAGTGCGAGTTGCGGTAGGGCTGGAAGCCGGACGGATAGGCCGCCGTCCACAGCGAGATGTCCTTGCCGCCGAGATGGGCCGCAGCCGACCACGCGGCCTTGCGTTTCTTCTCGTCGCCGGAAACACGCGAGGTGACGTAGATGCCCCAGCCGATATAGGCCATCACGGGCGCTTCGTTGGCCGTTTCCTCCCATGCGCCGGCCGCCGAATTGTAGCGGCGCTCCGAACCCGGGTTGATGCCGAAGGCTGCGACATCGCCGACGACCGATGTATCGGATGTGCGGGCCGAGGAGCCGACATCGCCCCACCACATCAGCATCGAGCCGGTGCCTGCGAGGAACTGCGAGAAAGCGGTCGTGCCGGGGTCGGCGTTGATCTGGTCGGCCGGATAGGCGCCCGGCGTCGCGATCAGGTCAAGCACGTCCTGGAACGCCTGCACCCAGCCGGGGTTGTTGACGCGCGGCTTCATCGTGTCGGCGTCAAACAGCCATGCCTTGTCATCGGGATGCTTGACGTAGGCCGCAGCGCGGTTGGCGACGAAGTAGAAGCCAAAGCCGCCCCAGCCCTTGAGCGGGTCAAGGTAACCATGCGCCGGCTGGCCGGTGAGCGGGTCGGTCTTGCCGACAAGCGCCTTGGACACGGCATTGACCTGCTGCCATGTCTTGGGAACCTCGGCCCCGCCGATGGCGCCTTCGCCGAAATAATCCTTGCGGTAGGCGAAGGTGTGGCAGTCGCCGTCAATGGTGATGCGATAGGTCTTGCCGCCCCATGTGCCGACGGGCGGCTGCAAATAGCCGACGAGGTCATCGGCTTCGATCTGTGTCTTCACCCAATCAGGCATCTCGTCGAGGAGGCCCTTGCCTGCCGTGTCGCCCTCGAACGGCGCGCCCATTTCAAGGATGTCGAAATCGACCGTGCCGGTTGCAATCGATTGCTGGAGACGGGCGTTGTAGTCGGCCTGCGCGAGGTCGATCCAGTTGATCTTGGCGCCTGTGTAGGCCTCCCACGGCTTCAGGAAACCGCGGAACAGAAAGTTGTGCAGGTTCTGGTTGTTGAGGCCCATGAAGGTGAGTTCAACACCGGCGAATTCGCCTTCGGCAACCGAGGCCTTGGTTGCGCCGAGGCAAAGTTCGCCGACCTTCTGCCAATCGGCGTCCGTCGGCGAGCCCTTGCCAACGCCAGGAATGGCCAGGATTTCCTTGCGCAGTTCAGCCTGCGCCTTGGCTTCCGGCGACATCGCCGCAAGGACGGACGGGCCCATGGCCGCGACGGCGGCCGTGCTCGCAAGACCGCGCAGGACTGAACGGCGGCTCGCATGGCGCGCCATCAACGCATTGTAGACTTCAACTCTCATCGGTGTTCCTCCCTTGAGCGCCTTCCGGCGCGCGCAAAATCGCCGCGAATGCGAGGGCGATCATGCCGGGAAATCGCGGGCCGCCGCAGGCTGTCTCCAGCCTTTCTCCCTTGCGGACACCCACCAGCCGGGCATGAAACCCGTCCGGATTCCAAGCGCATGCGAGACTAAGGTCGAGTGCGAGCGGCTGTCAATCGGACTGAGAAATTGGTCGTGTCTCAGTTTGGAAACGGTCCTCTGAGCCCGCCCCATTCTCGATGATGAGGTGCAAGCACCTGCAAGTCTCGAACCACGAAGAATGCGGTCCTCGGGATGAAGAATTTCAAACTGAGACACTCCCGGAAAATTCATTCAGGCAAGCTCATGGACAGGGCGTTTGCCGTCCGCTACGTCTTTCGTCGGGGCGGGTTCCCGCGGCTTGGGAGGGCCGATGGCCAAGGTTTTCATTCGC
The DNA here is from genome assembly GCA_025458045.1 of Rhizobiaceae bacterium. Taxonomy (GTDB): domain Bacteria; phylum Pseudomonadota; class Alphaproteobacteria; order Rhizobiales; family Rhizobiaceae; genus JALOTE01. The sequence goes on along the minus strand of JALOTE010000087.1, from coordinate 7,271 downwards.
GACGTGCGCAAGGCCTATGAGGAATTGGAAGTCCTTCACGGCGTTTCAATCGACATTGCCGATGGTGAATTCGTGGTGCTTGTCGGTCCCTCGGGCTGCGGCAAGTCCACGCTGCTGCGCATGATCGCCGGGCTGGAAGGGATCACGTCGGGCACGATCGAGATCGGCGGGCGTGTGGTCAATCATCTGGCCCCGGCCGAGCGCGACATCGCCATGGTGTTCCAGAACTATGCGCTTTATCCGCACAAGACGGTGCGCCAAAACATGGCGTTCGCGCTGAAGCTGCGTAAGATCGATCCGGCGGAAATCGAGAACCGCGTGAAGAAGGCGGCAGGCATTCTCGGCCTTGAGCCTTATCTCGACCGCTATCCGCGCCAATTGTCGGGCGGCCAGCGCCAGCGTGTGGCGATGGGCCGGGCCATCGTGCGTGATCCGCAGGTGTTCCTGTTTGACGAGCCGCTGTCCAACCTTGATGCCAAGTTGCGCGTCAACATGCGCACGGAAATCAAGGAATTGCATCAGCGGCTAAAGGTGACGACCGTCTATGTCACACATGACCAGGTGGAGGCCATGACCATGGCCGACAAGATCGTGGTGATGCAAGGCGGCCATATCGAGCAGATGGGCCCGCCGCTGGACCTGTTCGACAAACCGGCAAACGTCTTCGTCGCCGGTTTCATCGGCTCGCCTGCGATGAACCTGCTGAACGGCGAAGTGCAGGGTGGCGCGGTGAAAGTCGGCGACCTCGCGCTCCCCTTGCCGACCGGCGCGACGATCGAAGCGGGACGGGACGTCACCTACGGCGTTCGCCCGGAGCATTTCGATCTTGATGCATCGGGCTTCGAGGCGAAAGTTTCGGTGGTCGAACCCACCGGATCGGAAACGCTGGTGTTTGCCCGTCATGGCGAGACCGAGGTGACGGCCCTGTTCCGCGAGCGCCACACCATCCGGCCAGGCGACATGATCCGGCTCAGACCGCGCGCCGACGTCGTGCATGTGTTTGACGCCGCCAGCGGCAAACGGATTTGAACCAACGATATCAAGGACGACCCATTGGGGAGGACGCCATGCTGAAAGGGATCGACCCGCTTTTGAATGCCGATGTGCTGCGCGCGCTGCGCGCCATGGGGCATGGCGATGATCTGATCATCGCCGACACCAATTTCCCGTCGGATTCCGTCGCCCGCCAAACAGTCATCGGCAAGGTTTTGCGCATTGACGCGCCTTGCGCGCGGGCGGTCCGCGCCGTGCTTTCGGTTTATCCGCTCGACACATTCGTCGACGATGCGGCGGCGCGCATGGAAGTGGTGGGCGAGCCGAACACCATCCTGCCGGTCGCAGCCGAAGTGCAAGCCGAGATTGATGCGGCAGAAGGCAAGAGCTGGCCGATGATCTCGATCGAGCGCTACGCGTTCTACGAGCGCGCCAAGAAGGCCTATTGCGTGATCCAGACCCATGAACGCCGCTTCTATGGCTGCTTTGCCTTCCGCAAGGGCGTCATCCCGCCGGACACCGTGTGAGACGGCCAAGAGAGCAGAAGCCATGAAACCTATCGTCGTCCTCGGCGTGTTTGTCGCCGACACCGCTTACCGCGCTGACCGCCAGCCGCGCATGGGCGAGACCATTCTCGGGAACTCCTTCTCGCTCGGGCCGGGCGGCAAGGGCTCCAACCAGGCGGTGGCCATCGGCAAGCTTGGCGCGCCTGTCACCATGCTGACGCGGCTTGGCGCGGATGATTTCGCCGAGATGGCGATGAACACCTGGCGCGGCGCGGGCGTCATGCCGGAGGTCATCGTCACGCCGGAAAGCTACACGGGCGCGGCCTACATCTTCCTGGAGGAAGCAACCGGCAACAACGCCATCATCGTCTGCCCGGGCGCGGCGCGGCTGATTTCACCGGCCGACATCGAAGCCAAACGCGCGCTGATCGAAGGCGCAAGCGTGTTCATCACGCAGTTGGAACAGCCGATCGAGGCGGCGCATGCCGCGCTCGCGATTGCAAAGGCTGCCGGCGTGACGACCATCCTCAACACCGCGCCTGCCGCCGCCCTGCCGGATGCGATCTATCCGCTCTGCGACTACATGACGCCGAACGAGACCGAGGCCGAGGAGATGACCGGCCTGAAGGTGACAACGCTGGACGACGCGCGGCGCGCCGGTGATGTGCTTCTGTCACGCGGCGTCGGCACTGCGGCCATCACGCTTGGCGAGCGCGGCGCTCTCATCCACGGCAAAGGCGTGTCGGAGGTGGTGCCCGCGATCAGCGCAGGGCCGGTCCTCGAAACCACAGGCGCGGGCGACGCGTTCAATGGCGGCTTTGCCGTCGGGCTCGCGCGCGGGCTGTCACCGGTTGAGGCCGCCAAATTCGGCTGCGCGGTGGCCGGCATTTCGGTGACGCGCAAGGGCACAGCCCCGGCCATGCCGTCGCTTGCCGAAGCCGAAGCTTTTTACGGTGCCAAGCTGCCCGCCTGAGGAGACATTGCTGCAACACGTGCAGCGCGTGCGGGGCGGGCGCGCCAATCAAACATGGGATGGCGCAAGGCCAGCATCGCCAGCGCGATCGCCAGATAGATCAGCGGCTCGGCCTGCCATGTCTTTGTCAGCATCACGAAGTGCAGGGCAGCCAGCGGCGCGATCGCGTAAGCAAGGCGATGCAGCGCCTTCCAGCTTGCCGCGCCGAGACGTTTCACCATGGCGGCGTTGGATGTGGCGGCGAGCGGGACCAGCAGCAGGAACGCCAGCATGCCGATGGTGATGTAGGGGCGTTTCCAGATGTCTTCGATGATCAGCGCCCAATCGAGCTGATTGTCGAGCAGCACATATGCGGCGAGGTGCAACACGGCATAGGCAAACGCGATCAGGCCAGTGGCGCGCTTGTACTTGGACAGGTTCAGCCCGGTCAGCCGCCAGAGCGGCGTGATTGCAAGGCCTATCAGCAGGAATTGCAGCGCGGTGATGCCGAGTTCCTTCTCTAGCGCACGTGCCACGTCGAAACCGAGGCCGCCCGTCAGTGCCGCGTAGGCGAGATAGAGCGCCGGCAACGCGCCCACCGCATAGACCGCCCATTCCGGAATGGCTTTCACAGTGCGGGTTTGAACCTGGACCATCAGTAATTCGCGCGCAAATCCATGCCCGCATAAAGCGAGGCCACCTGTTCGCCATATCCGTTGAATGGCAGCGTCTCGATCCGCTTGGCAAAGAACCCGTCGCCGACGCGGCGTTCGGAGGCCTGGCTCCAGCGCGGGTGATCCACTTCCGGGTTCACGTTGGAATAGAAGCCATATTCCTGCGGGGCCTGAATGTTCCACGTGGTCGGCGGCTGTTTTTCCGTGAACGACATGCGGACAATGCTCTTGATTGATTTGAAGCCGTATTTCCACGGCACGACAAGGCGCACCGGCGCGCCGTTCTGGTTCGGCATCACCTCGCCATAAAGGCCGACAGCAAGGATTGTCAGCGGGTGCATCGCCTCATCCATGCGCAGGCCCTCGACATAGGGCCAATCGAGAGACCGGCTGTTTTGTCCCGGCATTTCTTCCGGTCGCACCAGTGTTTCAAACGCCACATATTTGGCGCTGCCCTGCACATCATAGCGCTTGATCAACTCGGCCAGCGGAAAGCCGACCCAAGGAATGACCATCGACCATGCTTCGACGCAGCGCAGGCGGTAGACACGCTCCTCAAGCGGAAAGGCGAGCAATTCCTCAATGCCGATCTCACCCGGAGTGTTCACAAGCCCATCGACCTTGATCGTCCAAGGTTTGGTGGTCAGCGAACCGGCATTGCGTGCCGGGTCTTCCTTGCCGGTGCCGAACTCGTAGAAATTGTTGTAACCAGTCACTGCATCATAAGGGGTTTTTTCTTCATCCGTGCCGAATGGTCCGGGCGCTGCCGTCAATTTCTGCGCGGCGGCGTTTTGCGCCAGCGCAGGCAAGGCCGGAAGCATTGAAGCGGCACCGGCGGCGGCCATGAAACGGCGGCGGTTGAGGAACACTTCTTTTGGCGTGATTTCGGATGCAGCGGGCTGGGGAAAGCGGATGAGGGGCATGGAACGGCTCCGTGGCATTGTTCTCGTATACGCGATTGACGCGCTTGCGGCTTTCACGTTCCGGCGATGACGGGTCACGCCGCGGTGATCGCCGGAAAAGACGGGATGCTCAGGTTTCGGCCATCAACGCCTTCGTTTGCGCGTAGAGCGCGCGGAAAACGGTGTGACGCCGGGCGTAAAGTGATGCCAGTGCCGGATCGGGCGTGACCTCCTGCTCGACCGGGTTCCAAGTGTGGATCGTGTCGCGCTGAACCGCACCGATGGCAAGCGCTGCCAGAAACGCATTGCCATACGAAGCGCCGACCGTCGTCCGGCAGACATTCTGGGGATGGCCTGTGATATCGGATGTGGCCTGCAACCAGATCGCATTCTTCGTGCCGCCGCCGACAGCCATGATGCGCCTCGGCGTCGCGCCCGCCTCGCGACATGTATCGGTCACATGCGCCGTTGCATGCGCGATGCCCTCCAGCAGGGCGCGGTAGATGTCGCCGCGGGTGTGCGTCAGGTCCAGCCCGAACAGCATGCCCTTGGCGTTGACATCATGGATCGGCGTGCGCTCGCCGGAAAAATAGGGAAGCATGAGTAGCCCTTTCGCGCCGGGCGGGGATGCGGCGGCCTCGTCGGCCAGTGTCGCAAACGCCGTTTCAGCCGGGAGGTCCCTTGCGAAATGGGTGCGGAACCAGTGGGTCAGTGTGCCGGACGTGGCGAGCCCCGCCATCGCGGCATGGCTGCCCGGGAAGAGCCAAGGCGCGGTCCACAGCCGCGCATCATTCACGCGCCTGGCCGTCGGCATGATGATGAAGATGGTCGAGCCATACATCATCATCATATCACCGGGATCGAGCACGCCGACCGACACGGCTTCAGCCGCCGCATCAATCGTGCCGCAGGTGACGGGCGTGCCCTCGGCAAGGCCGGTTTCGGCGGCGGCCGCAGTGATGATGCCGCCCGCGATTTCGGTTGACCACATCAACGCCGGCAACTGGTCGCGCCGCACGATTCCGGGCGCAAGGTCGAAGCACCAGTCCTGCGCGGCGGCATCATAGAACGGCGTGGAGTTGGCCGCGGTGTAGTGGTCGATGACGCGGCGGCCCGTCAGCTTCATCACAAGGAAGCTGGTGGATGTGAGGAAGGTCGCGGTGCGTGCGAAGACTTCAGGGCGGTTGTTTTTCACCCACAGGATTTTCGGGCCCACCGATTGCGAGGTCAGCGCATTGCCGCAGCGGGCGAGGATCACGTCTTTGCCGATCATCGCGTTCAAGCTGTCGATTTCAGCTGCTGCACGCGTATCGACGCCATAAAGCACGCCGTTCATCAATGCGTTGCCGTCCGCATCAACCGGCAGCATGCAGGGGCCGATGGCCGAAACCGCGACCGCGCGGATGGATTTCGGATCGACCTTGCTTTCTGCAAGAAGCTTGCGGGTGACGAAAACGAAGTCGCCCCACCAATCCTCATCCGGTCGGTGCTCGGCCCAGCCGGGCTGCGGCACCAGCATTGTGTGCGGGCGCGCCGCCTGCGCGATGATGCGGCCTTCCTCATCCACCAGCACGCCCTTGGTCTCGAATGTGCCGACATCAACACCCAGCGTGAGGTTCATGGCAGGTCGTCCGGGTTGAGCGAGAAGCCCGGCCCGATACCGCCAATGGCCGCGACAAGCAGGCGCGCCAGCCCTTCGAGATCAGCGGGATCGACCACCTCATTGGCGGAATGCGAGGCACGCATCGGGAAGCCGACATCAAGGCAAGCGACACCGTCACCGGCGAACTGCACATAGGATGTTTCAGTCAGCGCGCCGATATGGACGGAACGTTGCAAGGGCAGTTTCATGTTCATCGCCGTCTGCTCGAACAGGCGGGTCAAGGCCGGGTGCGGGATGAGGCCGTTCAACGTGCCGCGCCCATGGAACGAATAAAGGCTCATGGCTGGCCCGCCGCCGAGCCGCACATCGCCCCGCGCCCCCATGTCGGGCGTGTCGGTTGCCAGCACCAAATCGAGCTGGATGGCGATATCGGGCTTGAGGCGCTGCACGGCGGGCAGCACGCCGCGCAAATTAAACTCCTCCTGCACGGAGAATGCCAGATGCACGGTCGGCCTGCGCCGTTTCTGCATGAACAGCGCGCGCCCGACAGCCAGCATGACGGCGCAGCCCGCCCTGTCATCAATCGAGGTTCCAGCGATCAGCCCGTTGGCGAGACGGCGCGCGGCAGGCTCATAGACGACAGGAGTGCCGATGCGGACGCCGGCCTCTTCAGCCTCCGTCGCTGACCGGAAGCCTGCGTCCAGATAAATGTCAGGGTAGGGGATGACCTTGTATTTTTCGTCCGGCGTTGTGGCGTGGTGAGCCTTGTTGGCGATCACGCCTGTCACGTCCCGGCCTCCGCCGACGCAGATCAGCATGGGCTGTGCGGCGAGCGCGCGTTCCGGCACGCCGCCCAGACGCTCAAGCCGGATGAAACCGTCAGGCTCGATCTTGCGCACAAGGAAGCCCAACTGGTCCATGTGGGCGATGAGCATGACCGATGGGCTGTCGCTGTCTCCCGGCAGTGTCGCGGTCAGGTTGCCGAGCACGTCCGTTGCGTGGGCAATGCCGAGCCCGTCCAGTTCGCGCCTGATCCGGGCGCGCACCCGCCCCTCATGGCCGGAAAGGCCGGGGATGAGCATCAGTTCAGTGGTGAGACCGGCTATGTCCATGGTTCAGCGGCCTTTGGCGATGGCGACAAACTCGCGTGCGCGCTCCGGGTCGACCGCGTTCCAAGTGTGGCCATCGACCTTCAGCGCCGAACCGACGATGCATCCATCGGCAATCGCCAACACATCCCTCACGGTGCCGTGTTTCACGCCGGTGTTGGCGAGCACCGGCATGGCGGGCAGGGCGGCCTTCACGCTTTCCAACTGGCTCATCGGCGCGGCCTCGCCGGTGATCGGCCCCGAGACCAGCACGGCATCCGGGATGGACGAAAACACCGCCGACCGGGCGCGTTCGGCCAATGGACGCCTGTCGAGTGAATCGGCAAATTCAGCCGACACATTGTAGAGAAGCGGCATGTCTGCGCGGCGCAACCTGTCGCGGTAACGCATGGCCTTGCCTGCGTCCGGCGTCCACGGTCCCATGTCGGAGGCATAGGTGCCGGTGAAAATCTCGCGCACGAATGATGCGCCCGTCGCGGCGGCCAGTGCGATCGAACTCATCGGGTCCCACAGCACATTGACGCCGAACGGC